>JBEIOW010000285.1:0-3862 GCA_040377385.1 Bacteriovoracaceae bacterium
ATTTGTACCTTCTCGCCATCCTGAAAATTGCCGCTTGCGATGATGAACGGAGCGCTGGAATCCGTTTGGCTCAAGACGTAGGCGATTCGATAGCCATCCTGCTTCACATCGGCGCTGGCGGCAAAAACGAGTTCTTCATTCTCATCCGCGGTGAGGAAATCCAGGCGAGGTAGCGGTGAAAGAAGCTGCTGAAATCCGCCCGAATTAAAGGCCCAAGCGGCCACCAACGCGAGAACTGCTGCCCCTCCCAGCGACCATCCCGCTTTGGAGCTGACCCATCGGACGGATCGCCCGCGACTGGACGTCTCTTCTTGCGTCTCGTCGGTAAGGCGACGCGAACCCTCTCGCGACTCCGTTCCGCGCGCTTCCTTCTTCGCATTGGCGAGGATTCGGGATTCGATTACGTCGGAATGCTCAGCGCGATCTTGATCGCCGATCGAGATGATCGCGCTAAGCTCTTCGACTTTTTCGGCGCCGCCACGGCGACTAACGGTGACTTTAGAGGGCTCCGCTCCGGGTAGGGAATCAGCGAACGCGGGAATCTGGGCGAGCGGCTTCCAATCTTCCATGCCCTCGCGCCATGCGAAATCCGACGGAGGCAGTTCGCCGCCTTTCAGGCGAGAACGCACTTGATCCGTCGAAAGCGGGCCTTCCTGCCTGCCTCTAGTGTGGACAAACCAGATCCTATCCATGGACGGATTCAGTCTACCATCCGTTCGGATGGCAAACGAAGAGGCAATAAAATGACGGCCAAATCAGAAAGTCGTTCAGCGGCAGCGGCTATCGAGATTCGCCCAAAGAGCTCCGAGTTCGTCTTCCCAAAGCTCCAGGTCACCATCGGACTCGAGCGACCCTTTGGGCAACTTGCCCCAGTCCAGCGTAGCGCCCTGCTTTTCAGCCGCGACCACGCCCTTGCGCGATGCGGGACGGCGAGTCTTCCCGCCGTTCTTCTCGATGTTGGTCAGGATCATGTCCTCACCGGCAGCATTGAAGATTTCCGCTTCGACGAGCTGAGCGTTCTCCGCCGTTTCGGCGATGAGCTTGAGCATCTGCATGTTTCTCGCGGCGAGATCCGATTCGATCTTCTGGATCGTGGCCTTCTCGACCTGCGCGAGCTGAGCCGGATACCGATCCAGCTGCTGCTTGAGCGTGGCCCGGGCACGCGCCATGGACTTATCCTTGATCGAAGCCTGCGTTCTCACGAGATACGCGGTCACTTCGCGGGCCACCCGCTTTTCATCGATGAGGCCGTTCAAGGCCTGCTGATAAGCAAGAAAGACTGGGGAGCGGATCCACTCCGTTGCGATAGGATCCGGCACCTTTTCCGTCTTCTTCAGATAGCCGAGCGCCTTACCGTACAGCCCCTCACCCGCCGAAGCCGATTTACGCCACTGAAAGAGCCAGGCATAGGAAGGCTGATAGAATCGCTTGAACAGACGGACCGTTTTCAGAGCTTCTGGATATCGGCAGTTTTCGAACAGCGCGATTGCGATGATCGTTGAAGGCTCAGGTGAGAAGACCGCGCGCAATTTCCCTACCATGAGGTTATGCGCGGAACTGCTCGACGCTTGGTACTGACCGGCATTGAGCTGAGCCCATGCTTTTTCGACGATCGCTTGCGCGAACCAATTCGAAGGCGCACGCACCGATTCGTAACTCAGGATCGCTTCCTTCCAACGCTTGAGATGATAGTGCGAGCGTGCTGAGAGCATTCTCAGCTGGTCACGGACATCCTGGGACAGACTGAGGGCTGCCTTGTCACCGGACGGAGAGGCGATCGCGACGGCTGCCGCTTTAATCACTTCCTCGTCCTTGCTATCCCTCGCAGCGATGAGAGCGCGCGCGGCTTGTTCGAAAGCGACGTGGTTCTTCAGAAGCGTGAGCTCAGGCTCAAGATCGAGGGTCGTCTCAGGCGACGTTTCCGCGAGTTTGCGGCGAATGTAGTCAAACGTACTCACGGCGACGAGCGCGGGGTCCACTCCCTCAAGACCGCGAGTCGTCGCAAACTGCATCATCGCCGGCGTTACGCCGAGCGCGGGATTCTTCTCGCGTAGGCGCGCCAGACAGGCCCACGTCGCTCGCTTGATACCATCGGCGGCCTTCGACTCGCCAAAGTCCCGAACCAGAATCTCATTCCAGGACCGGAAAGCCAGGGTTGGCATTCCGATCGTATGTAACGCTCTCGCCTGGAAATATTCCGCTAGCGCTCGCGCCTCTTCGGCTTTACCCGTCGTACGCAGCACGTTCGCCCAGGCGTAAGTTCGGATTGCTCCTTCACGACCGAGTTCAATTCGCGAGAACTGCTTTTGCCAAGCCATCGGAATTCGAGGGGACCACGTCCAACTTTCGCTGGGCGTGCAGGCTGCGGTCGCCTGAAGATCACCGGCCGCCGCTTGCGCGAAGCCAGTGGAGAGCAGAGAAAAGGCCAACCACACGATGGCGTTCATCGCGACCTCCCGAGCGTCTTGAAGTGAAACGGATAGCCCACCGTGACGCTGACTCCGCCCTTAGGCCGGGGGAACGCCCAGGTCTTCAATCGATTCACTAGGCACTCGTCCAGTTTTGGCTGACCGACCGTGCTCGACTGAACGGCTGCCGCCTGGACTCGCCCGCTCGCCTGAATCGTGAACTGCATCTGAATGCGCCCCTCGATCTTGGGCTGATAGAGCAAAGCCGATTCGTAGCAGTAACGAACTTCGCTCATATGAGCCTGAATCACACGACCCACTTCCTCGCGAGTCAAACCTTCTTCGACGACACTACCCGCCTCATCGATCGAAACCAGGGAGTTGCCTTGTCCGGACACTTTCGCGTCGACACCTTCCGAGTAACCGTTGGCGGAGCCACCCAGCGCCTGGCCGCCGAGCGCTTCAACCTTCGCCTTGCGTCCCATGGCCTCCGCCGTCAGTGCTGACGGAATCAGAGCGCCTTTCGCAAGCGCGCTCGCTCCGGCTTCAAATGCTTTCTCCGCTTGCGTTCCCGACACGGCGGAGGCCGCTGTAGGAACAGCGACTTCCCGGCTCGTGAGGGCTTTCGCTCCCCCGAGGAGTTCACGCAACGCCTTCGCTTTGGCGGCGGCCGCCTTCGCACGCGTCTCTTCACGCGCCTCATTGCGGGCGCGCGCCGAGTCTGCTCGCGCGGCGGACTGCTCCGCAGCCGAAGTCACATCAGCCGGTGCCCAATCTTCGCGCATCGCGCTTTCTTCGACCGCGGGTTTGGGCTCAGCCACGGTGAGAGGTTTTGGATAATTTTTCACCTTCTGCTGCAGAGGTTGAAAAGAAACCTCAGGCGCCATCGCAATGCGCTCGGCAATAGTGGGAGCGCTGCGTGGGATAAATGGCAGAGAGATCGAGAAAAGGAACGCGAGGGCCGCGAAACCGATCAGCGCCTTCTTGAAGAAACGTCCTTCGGCATCTGCGCCAACCGGCATCATCGGCTCACCAATCAGAGCATCCGAAACCAAGCTGAAGCGCCACCAGTGGATGCCGCGTACGACCGTCGCCTGGAGAAACTCCTCCGCGTTCAGTTCCCAAACGGTGCCCGCCTCACCCAGGCGAGGTTCTTGTCCGCGCAGCTTGAGCCGGACCTGTGGCAAGAGTGCCTTAATGCGGTAACCCTGTGGCGCCATCGAAACCGTGAAGACCGGACGATTTTTAGAGTATGCGACGTAAGCCGAATGAATCGCCTGACAACCGAGCACGACCCGACGCACGCCAGAAAAAGCGAGCATCTGGAGTGCTCCGCCCGGAGCCGCACGTGGCGCGCTGAAGCCATCGTGATAGGCCGGACGCAGCGGCTTTAAGCGCTTGAGCTCAATCGAATACCCAATGTTGCCTGGCAGAGAATTCTTAATCCAAGAATC
>JBEIOW010000014.1:0-12812 GCA_040377385.1 Bacteriovoracaceae bacterium
CCCTCAGGTTTCAAAAGTTCCGTCGCTGTGGACACTGGTCGGCCAGTTACTGGCTGACTCCACAGCGGCTTGAGAAGCGATTGCATCTCGTGGGCCGCTGATCTCGAGGCTCTTCTCGGGATAAAAAAAGGCTAGCACGCTCGGGCCGGTGGACCGGCGCATAAAAAGCGTAAGTTATGCGAAAGTTATATCCCTGGTGGAAATCCGAACCAACGGAGCAAAAGGAAGACTCCGAGCCCCAGGAATCCTGCCGCGACGTCATCCGCCATCGCCCCAAAGCCGCGCCACCGCGGATCAGAGCGCTGATGCGACCAACGATCAATCTGTTTGATCGGAGGAGGCTTCACCATGTCGAAGAAACGGAACAAGAGACATGCGGCCAGCAACGAAACCGGCGCCAGATCCACGAACCAAGCGGTGATTCCCATCCCCACGACTTCGTCGATCACGAGGTTTTGGTTGTCGTCGGTGTCCATCGTTTGATCGACCACGCGACAAGCCCAGCAGCCAATGATGAAGAGAAACGTCCACATCCCGACTCGCGCCCAGATGGGCCAATAGAAGCTTCCGGCCGCGAGTACGAGGCCAACGACGGAACCCCAGGTGCCGGGCGCCCAGGGGAGAAGGCCAGCACCGCCGGCGGTACCGATCACGAGCGCGATGCTTTCGCGCGGTTTACGCACACGATCCCAGTGGAGAGTTCTACGCTCGGCTCTCGTCGGTTTCCCGGTCATGGCGTTCTGCCTTCCGACTGCGAGCCGGCCGTCGGACCGAACCCGAAGCGGGCTTTCATCTCGTCGGGGATCGAGGCCGCGCGTCCGGATTCGTTCACGATCACGGCCTTCACTTCTCCTTCGAGGACGATTTCCGCTCCGCGCCGAATGGTTTGAGCAAAAAGGAAGTGGACCTTGCCGCATTCGACGACGCGGGTCTCGATGTCGAGCAGATCGCCCATGAAGGTCGGGCGCTTGTATTGGAGGCGAATCTCGGCCACCACGGGCCAGCGTTTCCATTCGGCGAAGGTCTTCAGCGAGATGTCTTCTTGCTGAAGCATCTTCCAGCGCGCCTGCTCGAGATAACTCGGATAGACGGCGTGGTTGACGTGGCCATAACTGTCGAGCTCGTAGCCGCGGACTTCGAGCTGGGCTTGGTAGGTTCTCATGATGAATTCTCCGCGCCAGTTCATCACCGAACCTCGCGCAGACGCTAGGGAAAACAGCCTATTCTGGCGTCCTGAGTCAAAGCCGCAAGGGCGGGTTCTTAACTTGTGTTCACCTAAGAATCGTCTAAGCTCCGAGGCGTGGTGCGATACCAATCAGGAGCGACTCCGTGAAACTCGGGGATCTCCGGCGCAAATACGAATTCCGCTGGGAAGTGCTCGACATCATCATTGGTGGGCGCTCGTCCATCGATTCTAACCAAGGGTTCTCGCTTTCCGACATAGAAGACGTGGATCGGTTTCTGCGCTCCTACGGCTACAATCTGGAAGATCCGATCGAGCGCGCCGAAGCGTTCGGGAACTTCCACGAAGCGCTCGCATTCATTCGCCGGTATTTCCTTCAGCCCGAAAACCCCGAAGGGATTAAAATCGAGATCCCTCGCAAGATCCTCGAGATGACCGACATCCGCGAGCTTTTCCTCGCGGCTTCAATGAAGGCCACGGGTCAGCAATCCGACGCGCAAGGACAACTCCTCCGTAACTGGTGCTGCTCGATCCTGAAGGTGATGCATACGATCGCGCACATGGATCAGGACATCCGCGCGCCCTATTATCCGGAGATCCAGAAGCAGATCTTCGACCGGTTTTACCGAGTGATCCAACGGGACGACGAAGGCAGCCTCTATCTCGGCGAGCGCATGGACGACCCCCTGCGCGTGAATCTTTCGCGCTTTGAGACCAAACCCAAGAAGGCGCGTGACTCGATTCTCCTCAAGATGCTCCACAAGCAGGAGAATGTGGCCGAAGAGGTTTTCGACCGCGTCGGCATCCGGTTCGTCACACGCACGCGCCTTGGCGCCCTTCGAGTGATCAAGTTCCTGAAGGATCGCCGCATCGTGCTCCCACCCAACATCAAGCCGAGCCGTTCACGCAATACGCTCGTCGACGTGGAGCAGCTCCGCGGAACTGTGGAGGAGATTTTCGCGGGTAAGGAAGACACGATCGAGTTGAACGAGGAAGAGATCGTGGCTCAGCTTCAGGCCGCGGCCAATGGGACCTCGGTTGGGGTCAATCCCCACTCGAGCGAGCACTATCGCGCGATTCAATTCACCGCGCGTCAGCTGGTCAAAATTCGCAACCCGGTTTTTGACGAGCTGAAGGAACTGAAGTCGATCCTCAAGGCCAAGGACAGCGTCGATCCCGATCTTTCCAAGGTGATCGAACGCGTGGATTTGAAGTTCCTCCAGCGCGATCTGCACTTCTTCTATCCGTACGAAGTCCAGGTCGTGGATGAGAAGAGCCACGAAGAAAACGAGCAGGGCCGCGGCGCGCACAGCGAATATAAGAAAGCTCAGATCCAAACCGCGATGAAACGGGTGATGGGTCCGCTCGCTCCACCCATAACCGGCAGCGGTTCTTCTTCTGGCAGTGGCTAGATGTCCTACGATAGCGACGTCGTTCTGATCGGAACTGGCCTCGCCCCGCTCGCCGCCGCCCACCGGTTGACGCGCGAAGGCCGATCGGTTCTCCTTCTCAATCCCGAGCGCGACTTCTTTCTCGAAGACAGCGAACTTCCTCTCGATCCTTGGCAGCCCCTGAACGAAGAAGATTTTCGCTCCAATGTGCTCGAGCGTGCACTCGAAGTTCTGCGTCCGGAATATCCGGGCGCTTTGGAGACTTGGTCGGCCGAGGACGCGCAAGTCCCTGGTTTTCGTGACCCGCTCGCCCCTTACGTCCGCGGCCGCAGCCGGATTTGGACTTTCGGAATGAAAGCCCTTTCGAGCGACGTCTTGGAACGGTTTTACGTGAGCGCGTCGGACGCTGGCGCGCGGCCGCAGCTGCATGAGGGGATAGCGGCGCTTCGCCGTTTTCCGGGTGCGGCCACCCGGCCGATGGAAGAGGGCGAGCTTCAAGCCGTCGCGCTTCCGAGACTTTGGGATGCGGACGTCGAGCGTTACCGTTCAGGCGTGCTGGAATTTCTGCGGGAACGACTGGGGGCGGAGCGAATCCTCAGTGGTGTTTCGCAGATGGATACAACACCGGACGGCGTGCGGTTCTATTTCGACAAACAGTCCCGGTCCGCGAAAGTCGCCGCGTCGATCCTGGTGTTCTGGACGCCGCGCCTGGACGCTTGGGCGCGCGCGCAAAGTCGGAAGTTTGAACGCACCGATGTTCCGGAGATGGGTTACCGACTTTGGGAAGATTGGACGCTGATGTCTCGTGAGCCCCTCGAGCTGGGATCGATCGGCGTGCATCAGGGGATGATGGTCTGGGCGGACTTCGAAGGTCCGGGTCCGGGCCCGGATCAGCCACCTGTGCATCGTCTTCGTGTGCTGCGCTCCGGAGAGCCGTTGCAGGCTTCGTCGACATCGAAGGATGCTTTCGAGACGCTGGATCGCGACCTGGCTTCTTCGGATTCGCTGCGATCGCTCATGCAGCTTTGCCAGGGGTTTCTGCGGTGGGAGAAGTTCGCGATTCGCGGCATGCGTTCGCGAGTTTTGTTCGACTGGAAGCCGCTCGCGAAAGGGGGGTTGGCTCCCGCATGGACGTTGCGCAAGTCCGGTCCCACCGTTGAGCTGATCGCCGGTGCGGATGGATCGCTCGCCGACGTGCTCGCGTCCGCGCGCGCTGCGTGCGGGAGGATCGAATGAGCGCAATCGGGACGTTCGTTCGGCGCGGCAGCTTTGACGTGGTCGTTCTCGCCGCGCCCGCCGTGCGCCATTGGCCAACCGTCGGGGTGAAGCGGCTCTCGCTGCTGTGCTCGGATGCGGGCTTGAGCGTGGGTCAGTTCGGCGGTCCGTACCTCGGGGTCAAGGGCGTGGTGCCTTCGCCGCGAACCGGGGGCTGGGTCTGGGTGGAAGATGCGCAAAGAAGGGTGCACCGGATTCACGCGCGCGCCGTCGTCCGCATGTCGCCGTTGCCCGAGTTTCCGGATCCCTTTGCGGGCTGGCGCTCAGAGGGATTGATCCCGATCACGACTGCCGAAGCGTTGCTCGAGAAAGCGCAAACACGCTGGGCCCCTGGCGTCGCATTCTTGGGAACGGGCAACCGCGCGCTTCGGATGGCGAGCCGCTTGCTCGAGCAGGGCATCCCGGAGGTTTCGTGTATCGAGAGTCATCACCAGTGGGGCGCTAAACGCTTTGCCGGTTGGGAAGTGGAGCGCCGTCGGTTCCAGATGCTTGGCGGAAAAATGATCGAAGCGTATCCACACGCGCTCGTTCGCCGGGGTCCGCTGCTTTGGGAATTTCAGCTCAAGGACCAGCACGGCATTCGACTCCTCGAGGTCTCATCGGTGATCTCGGCGGGTCCGTTCCTTCCTACGGAAGGCATTCGAGAGTATCCGCCGGGTTCACTCCTTTTTGATTTCGAGCAGACGGCGGACGATCTGCCGGAAAAGAACATTGAGGGCTGGTTTCTCGAAGAAGAGCGCGCTCGTCTGCTGGGCGGTAAGATTATCCGGCAGCTGAGCGTCGAAACGACGGAGAGCCGCGAGAGCTCCGAGCGAACGCTCAAGAAGGCGCGGATTCGCCTCAAGCGGTACCACCGCCATTTCGAGAATCCGTTTCTTCCCGAGTATCAAGGGAAGTGGCTCAGTCGCGCTGACCTCAAGCGCGTGCGCGAATTTCCCGGTGTCCCGAAAACCGAAGTTGTGAACCGTCTCGTGGCTTCCATCGAGTGCTTCGAGGAAATCGCCTGCAATCTCTGCGAGACGGCGTGCCCGGAGTCAGCGATCGACTTCTCGCGAGAGGGAAAGTTTCTGAATGAGGCCGCTTGCACGGCTTGCGGGGCATGCCTGCCCGCGTGCCCAAGCCGCGCCACCCTTCTTTTACAGGCGCCCCCCGAAGCGGGAAAGACGCTCGTCGTCTTTCCACTGGCCGCGAGAGAGGAACCTCGCGTGGGCGAGCTCGTCACGCTTCTCAATCGTCGTGGAGAAGGACTGGGAAGCGGCCGGGTGGCCGGCTATCAAGAAGCGGCGGAGCCCAAGCCGGGTCGCTTGATTCGGATCGAGATTCCGGCGCACCTTGCTTGGGAAGCGCGGGGATATCGACGCATTCGCGCCGACTCAGAAGCGCAGGACGAAGTTCTTTTGTTGTCGCGTGAGCTTTCGCGCGATCCGCATGGCGGAAAAATCGAAGTCCAGCTCGAGGGCGAGAAGAGGTTTTTGCGTGAAGGGGTTTCGGTCGCGCTCGCGCTCTACGAGACGGGACGGGCCCGCGCGGGCGACGCGCTCCTTTGCCCCGATGGAAGTTGCGGGCTCTGCGCGGTCATGGTCGACGGTACGAAGAAACTCGCCTGCCAGACCAAGACCCATGCGCGGATGGCGATCCGCGCCCGTCCGCCTAAGAGTTCGCGTCCCGATCACGGGGTGGATAATGATCTTTTGTGTCCGTGTCTGGGTCTCACGAGCGAGGAGGCTCGTCGCAGAATTCGATCGGGAAATCTCTTGAGCCCTGAGGCGGCGCTTCGCAGCGTTCCCTGCGGCGAGGGCCGGTGTCATGGCCAGGTCTGCGGGGAAGGGTTCCGTCGCCTCATGATCGAGGAAGGCATTGAGGCTCAGGATTGGATCGACTGGCGCTTCCCGTGGACGGAGTGGAAATTCAGGCCGGGCGAGGCGGAGTGATTTTTTTCCGCATCACGATGCTCGTCGGTTCGAAGCCGATTTTCTCGTAGAGTTTTCGCGCAACCGGATTGTGACCAAAAACGTGCAGCTCAATGGCCGGGCAGCCTTTCGAGCGTGAGAAATCCTCCGCGGCACGCATGGTGGCTTCTCCATACCCTTGACCGCGTTGGGATTCGTTCACGAGGATGTCGTATACCCACATGACTCGCGGTTCACGCTGCCCACGCAGTGCGAGCCAGAGAGTCGCGACTTCTTCGTCTTTCATCGCATCGTAAACCAGGAAGAGAAAATGCTCGGGCGTTTCCACTCCCTGGGGCAGCAACTTCTGAAAGCTTGTTTCGGAGAGAATGCGTGCGTCGTCCGGGGAGAGCTGCTCTGCGCGCTCTTTCTCCCCAGCGTAGCTGCTGACCGCGAGGCGACGCCAGGCGGTGAATCGATCTTGGGTCATCGGCACGAGCCGCACTTCGCGCGATGGGGCGGCGTTCATGGCGCGTAGCCGATCTCTTTCAGGAAAATCTCGATCTTCTCGTTGAAGAGTTCGGGAAGGTCCATCTGCGGGCAGTGACTGCCGTGACGAATGCGCTCCAAGCGGCTGCCGGGAATCAGCTGGTGCATGAGCTCTTGCTGACCGATCGGGCAGATTTTGTCGTCTTCTCCGGCGAGGATGAGCGTAGGCGCTTTGATCGTGTGGAGCCAGGGAGTGGCGTCGTAGTGATCGTAGTTCTTGATCAGGTTGAGGAAAACTCGTGGATCCAGGTCGGCAACCTGGTTGACGTAAAGCGCGATGTCCTCGATGGGGGTGAGGTGAGTATTGAAGCCCGCCAACCCAATCAAGGCCTGCGAAATCGGGTTGTCCTTCTGCAGCTTCCAGAGTTTGTGGAGGAGATCGGGCGCGAGGCGGTAGGTGGCGATCAGCGCGTTGAAAGCGGCCTGCGTGACGTTACTGTTAAAGAGCGTCTCGAGCGGAGGCTTCGGAGTACCGTTCGAGAGCACCATCGCGTGCACGCGGTCGGGAAACTGGCGGTAGAACTCCAGCACGACGTTGACGCCCATGCTGTGACCGAGCAGGACAGCGTCTTTGATGTCGAGCTCGTCAAAGAGGACACCGAGGTCGCGGGCCAGGTTGGGCAGCGTGAGGGAATCGAGGTCTTCGGGCAGCGCCGAGTTTTGGTGTCCGCGGTAGTCGGACCAGATGGTGCGGTAGTCCCGTTGGAAGCGCTCGATCTGGTAAGTCCAATGCAGGCTCGAACAGACGAGTCCGTAACAAAAGATGAGCGGCTTGCCGTTCCCTTCAATGCTGTAGAAGATGCGCGTGCCGTCGAAGCTTTTGTAATAGCCGTTGGTGACAGGACCGCGCTCCAACTGAGCGAGGCGTTCCTTCAGGCTTTTCTTACGGGCCCCGGTGGGGCGCTCTCCGATGGGGCGGGGTTGGTCGTTGGTCATAAGCTCGGACTTCCGAGCTTACCCGGATTTCGAGCCTTCGTCGCTGTCCCCGCGCGGACTCCAATGAAATAAGCTCTCGCACACGGAGGCGAAAGCTTGACGGGTCTTGGGGTCGGCTTGGCGATAGGAGTCGCAAAGCTTGCGAAGAAAATCGAAATCATCTTTTGGAACGACCAGCTGAGGCAACGCGGACGGAAGAGCAGGAGTCGCGCGAAGATCTTCGCCGGCGTGGGCGACACGACCTGAAAGTTTAGAGGCGTATTCTTTCTCGAGTAGCGTGAGGAGCTCTTCTTCACTGACGAGAAGCGCTCGGGCGAGCGTATGGACGTGGGTGGGAGGCAGTGGAGTCACGCCCCGTTCGATATTGGAGACGAACTGAGTGGTGACGGCCGGCTGAAAAAGCGCGCCCAAAGCACGTTGGGAGAGCCCCATCGCTTCTCGGCGTTGCCGAATAAATGTCCCGACCCATTTTGGATTCTTAGGGAGTCCTACCACTGAGTTAGTTTAATACAAAGCGTTATAAAACGCAATGCAATGCGTTAAACTATTGAAATTGTTATATATTCATGAAAATTAAGGCGATTGAATCGCCGCTTAAATCACGGTTGCTGGAAGTGCACGACCGCGGAACTCGTCGCCGATTCCCGCTGAACCGCGCTTTGGTAGCTGACGTGCCTCATTGGCCAACGGGTGGTCCAGCAGTTCGCTTTGGCGGGCGCTACTTGAGGTCTCTGATGCACGATCGTCGCTTCGAACGGCACCCATTTTCCGTCGCCTCGACTCACGCGCGACTGCGAAACTTTGACCTCGAGACCCTCGGGAAAGGGTCCTTCCGTCCAGAACTGAGCTTTGGAGTGAGCCAGACCAATCGTGCGACGCAGAATCGCTTTGCTGAGGTGTTTTTTGACCAGCGCGGTGTGGCGTTTGAAAACCTCCGGGGCATCGCGAAGGTCGGCTGGCGTGGGGTCCTGTAGCGCGGGTGCCGTTCCGTCGAACTTAGGCTGAGGCTGTCCTTGGGGCCAGCGGGCGACATGCATTTGCAGCTCGCCTGCACGGGTCGCGGTCATGCGCATGCAGACCCGATCTCCCGGGGAATACAGGTTTTCCGGAAGATGGGTGTAGCGCCAACGATCGGACATCGAGGGCCAGGGAGATTGGGGATCGTAAACACGCATGTAAGGGACCATCTGAAGGGGGCCCTTGAGCTCGACGCATTTTTTTCCATCTCGTTCGATCAGGTCCGGGTTGTTCGTGTGGAAATTCACCTGCTGGCGATTCTCGAAGTAGGTGTTCAGCCCTAGGCCGGCCTCGGCTTTGCCGACGCCCGGGATGTCGATGTTGAAATAGAAATACGGGGAAGTCGTTCCGCGCTGACATTGCAGTCGGAAGAAGTCGGAGAGCGCAGGGACGGTGATGCACATCTCGCCGGCGACCATTCCGGACTTCGTTTCTTGGCGGACGAACATTCCCGTTGCCGCACCGGGGATTTCCTTCAACCCGGTATTCGGGTTGTTCCAACACACGGGACCAGAGGCTCCGTTGGAGCTGTTCGCAAAAGCAGATGCCGAGAGCAAGCTCGTGAGGCCAATTGCCAAGGGAATCAGGACCATGGTCACTCCTCTGTTCTGCCCACCGGGCCGTGAACGAGGGTGAAACTTACTCTAATATGCTTATTTGGTCAAGTATTAGTGGTGGCAAAATGCATTGAAATTAAAGGACAATTTCCATTTTTGGGTTTTGCCAAAGATCTAAGTCGTTCCGAAGTGCTGAAGACGTCTTCGGCCCTCACGTTCAAAGTAGGCTCGGAGTGGGGCATTCTCCGGGCGCGTGAACTCCGCGTCCTCCGCCAGGACGGATTGGGCGTCCTCGCGCGCCTTGAGCAGCCAGTCCTGGTCTCGTACGAGATTCGCCATGCGAAACGGCAATCCCCCGGACTGTCGGGTACCGAGGAATTCTCCCGGACCGCGAATTTCGAGGTCGGCTTCGGCGATACGGAAGCCGTCCGTGGTTTCTTCGAGAACCTCCAACCGGCTCTCGGTCGCCTCGCGTGCGTTCTGGTGAGTGAAGAGGAAGCAATGGCTTTGCGCGCTTCCTCGGCCCACGCGTCCGCGGAGCTGGTGCAGCTGCGAAAGTCCAAACCGCTCGCAATGTTCGATCGCCATGACGGTCGCGTTTGGCACGTCGACTCCGACTTCGACCACCGTGGTGGAGACGAGAATCTGAGTCTCGTTTCTCTGAAAGGATTCCATGACCTTCTGCTTCTCGTCGGGTTTCATCTGGCCATGAAGCAGCCCCACCTTGAACTCGGGGTACACTTCGCGCGCGAGGCGTTCGGCCTCCTGGCTTGCGGATTTGAGAGAAGTGAATCCTTCGGCCTCGCTCTCGTTGACGAGCGGATAGATGAAGTAGGCCTGGTGCCCTTCGCGGACTTGAAGGCGAATCATCTCGTAGGCCGAGCGGCGCGCCTCGCCTCGAATCACCTGCGTGCGAACGGGTGATCGACCCGGAGGCATTTCCTTTACCGTGCTGACTTCGAGGTCGCCGTACGCGGTAAGCGCGAGCGTACGCGGGATCGGGGTGGCCGAAAGGCTGAGCTGGTGAGGATAGCGTTTACGACCGTCGGGTCCGTCGGCGAGACCTTTTTCACGTAAGACTCGGCGTTGTTCGACGCCGAATCGATGTTGTTCATCGATCATCACATAGCGGAGCGAGCGGAAGCGCACGGGGTCTTCGATCAGCGCGTGTGTTCCGACAAGTAAGGTGGGCTCACCGGCTTCGAGCCGCGCGAACATCGCACGGCGATCGGCCGCGCCCGTGCGCCCAGTAAGCAGCATCGTATTGAGCCGACCACCGAAGAGTTTGATGGCGTTCTTGTAGTGTTGCTCGGCGAGGATCTCGGTCGGAGCCATGAGCGTGGCCTGACCCCCTTCGGCGAGGACGGCTCCGGCGGTAAGAAAGGCGACGACGGTCTTTCCGGAACCGACATCTCCTTGGATCAGGCGGTTCATGGGGTGAGAACGTCCCAGGTCTCCCATGATCTCTTCTACGCAGCGGTTTTGGTCGCCAGTGAGCGGGAACGGCAGAAGTTTTCGGAGTGCGGTGAGCGCGTCCGCGCCGCCATCGCGGCCGAAGGCAAAGGCTCCTTCGCTCTCGAGCTTCTTGCGGTGGCGAAGGATGACGAGTTCGAATTTGAGGAATTCCTCGTAAATCAGGCGCGTGTGGAATGGACTGCGGAAGGCGAGGAGGTCCGCGATGACGTTCTCACCGGATTTCCCGTCCGATTTCTGATCCGTCGGAAAATGGATCGACCGGATCGCTTCGCCAAGTTTGGGCAAGCCATACTTGTCCCGCAGACGCAGCGGGAGGTCTTCCTCGAGCTGGTGAGCGTACTTCTGCACGGCTTCCCAGAGGATTTTTCGGAGCGAGCGAGTCGGAACCCCTTCAATCTCCGTATAGACTGGGATGATTCGCCCGAAATCACGCTCCGCCGCTTGAGGGTCATTGAGCGGAAGTCCTTCACCTGCGTTCGTTTTTCCGACCGGAGAAGGGGCGGTGGACGGCGCCGATCCCCAGCTGAGCTCGGGGTGCGACATCTCCAAACGGTTCAGGTAGTTTTTCACCGTTCCCGTCGCGACGAACTGCGCACCCGGCTTGAACTTCTGATCGAGACCGCGCGGGAGATGAAAATACTTTAGCGCGAGGGGGTTGCCCTCAGGGTCGACGCATCGGACCTCGAACATTCTCTTGCCGGAGCGCAAAGGGATGGAACGGGAACCGACAACTTGCAGCGTGACAGTTGCCCGCTCGCCTTCCTGGAGTTCGGAGACTGACCGCATTTTGGAACGGTCTTCGTAAGCGCGTGGGAAGAACGTGAGCAGGTCGCGTACTGTCTCGATTTCGCGCGCGCGGAAAACGGAAGCCAGGCGAGGCCCGACGCCCTTGACGAATTGCACCGGCGTATCGCCCGGAACGTTACTCGTACTGGATGCTGACGACTTCGTAGCGGATTTGCCCTTTGGGTGCGTGGACAATGACTTCGTCCCCTTCCGACTTGCCGATGAGCGCGCGGGCGATGGGAGACGTGATGCCGATTTTCCCGTTTTTCACGTCCGCCTCGTCGACCCCGACGATCTGGTAGGTGATCTCTTTGCCGGATTCCCCTTCAGAGAGCTCGACCTTGGCGCCGAAGACGATCTTCTCGGATTTGATCTGGGACGGGTCGATCACCTGCGCGCGGGCGAGCGTGCCGTTGATATGCTGGATCCGGCCTTCGATGAAACCTTGCCGCTCTTTGGCCGCCGAGTAATCGGCGTTCTCGGACAGATCGCCATGGCCGCGCGCGACTTCAATGGCTTTGATCACGGTCGGACGGTCCACGGTCATGAGCTGCTTGAGCTCATCCTCGAGGAGGCGCTTTCCGAGTACGGTCATAGGGATCTTTTCTTCAGCCATGGGTTCCCTTCGGTAACATAGAACGGGTGGAATTTCCAAAGGACGACGGTCGGAATTGGGCTTTTTGAGGGCCTAATTCTGACTGGATGGGTTCGACTTGGCGTTCGCACTCCGAAGCCGTTGCAGCTCTTCCGGAGTGAGCAGGCCGGTCTGGATTTCGACCTGCAGGCCGGGGATGTCGAACTGCTCCTTGCCCATTCGTTCGACGGCCCCTTTCGCGCTGTCGGAGACGCGCATGACCAAGGCGGTGCTCATGTCCGAAGGATGGTTGAGGCGAACAATCACTTTCGAGGGCGGGACGGCCTGATAGGTGAGTGTGTAACGAAATTCATCCAAAGTGCGCACGTAGCCGAGGCTGTGCAGGCGGATCGACAGGAGTTCGACCTGGCTGAGCTCACCCGGAGGCCGACGACTGCAGCCGGACATCAGGAGAGCCACGATCGTGATCACCCAGCAGGCGGCGGTGCGCGATTGAGCGAAGAAAGGCTTCATGCCTAATAGACTAGCACCGTTCTCACTTTTTTTTAAATAACGCCTCGGCGGCCGACTTCATCTCGTCTCGTGAGGGGCCGCCTCCGCCGGAGCCCGAACGCGGCTTGAAGTAATCGCAGAAGTTGGAGCGCTCTTTCTCGACGACGCGATCTGCCTGATTTTCGTGACAGGCATTGTTGACGGAAGGGTCGTAGAAAATGCAGTTTTTGCACACCTTCGTGTCGCGGCCGCATTTCTTGCAGGTGTCGGCTCGGCCGTAATCGAACGGGCCCAGCGGATTGCCGCACGACCAGCAGTTTCCCGAACCTGCGCCGCTGATTTGAGTCAAACGCGAGACTCCAGCGGGAGCGCCTCGAGATCGCCTTTTTGTTCGACCTGGATCCCTTGGAGCATCGCGCGCGCGGCCGAGACGACCGTGGCGTAAGGGATCTTCTTCTCCAAAACTGCGCGACGAATGGAGAGGCTTTCTTTGATCGCGACCTCATCGGAGACGGTATTGATCACGAGGGTGAATCGTCCTTCGCGAATCGCATCCACGCAATGCGGGGATCCATCGCGGACCTTCCCTAGGGGTTTACAGCTGAGGTCATATCCGTTGAGAAACTTGGCGGTGCCTTCGGTACCCCAAAGCTCGAAGCCACAATC
>JBEIOW010000375.1:0-3065 GCA_040377385.1 Bacteriovoracaceae bacterium
CGTAACTGATGCTCAGGCCCATGCCCATCCCCTTGCCGACTTCTTTCGTCGTAAAGAAGGGATTGAAGGCCTTTTGCTTGGTCTTCTGATCCATGCCGCAACCATTGTCCTCGAACTCGATCTCGACGAAATCACCGGAGACGCGCGTACGGATACACACCTTGCCACTACCCCGCCCCGTGGCTTCGATCGCGTCGCGGGCGTTCGTCGCCAGATTGATGAACACTTGCTCGAGCTGAAGTGGATTGGCGTAGACCTTCGGAATCTCCTCGCCGAATTCCCGCTCGATCTCGATGCCACGCATCTGGAACTGGCGAGAAAGCATCTTGAGGGCTTCTTCGACCGCCGCGTGCACGTCGGTCTCCTCGAAGCCTTCGCCCGACTTGCGGACGTGGGTACGGAGGTACTGAATGATTTGCGCCATCTTGTCGACGTGGCGAATGATTTCCTGGAGCCCCTCCTTCACCGCGGTGGGATCCGTATCGGCGACATGTCCTGTCTCTTGTGCGTAACCACGAATCGCCTGGAGCGGCTGATTCAGCTCGTGCGCGATTCCCGCGGCCAGCTCCCCGAGCGCGGCCATTTTACCTGCCTGAACGAGCGAGTCCTGCATGGATCCAAGCTCAGCCGTCTTCTTTTCCAGCTCGTGGTAGGCGTTTTTGAGTTCGGCGTGCTTCGTGATGACTTCGCGCTCCATGCGCTTCTTCTCACTCATGTCTCGCAACATCACGAGAGCAAGCCCGCCCTCGGCGCCGGCGACGTGCCGCACGCTCAGATCCACGACGCGGACGTATCCGTCCTTGCGTAGGACTGCGATGTCTTCGTAGGTGCCGGGTACCTTGAGGAATTCCGCATTGAGCGGGCGAGCTCGCGCGGGCACGCGGTGAGTTTTTGCGTCAGGAGCGAGACGCGCAAAGCCCTGCTCCACCATCTCGCTCTTGAGGTAACCGCAGAGCTCTTCAAACGCCTGATTCACGTCATCAAAGCGACCATCGGCGGTGACGGTCGCAATCGGATCCGACGCCTGCTCAAAGAGGGCGTGGTACTTCTCCTGAGTCACGACGGCGGTGACCACCTTGAGCTCGGGACGCGCTGAATTCGCGCGCGATGAAGTACGCTTGTTACCGGTAGGCACTGAGCAACGCTCCCGCCCGATCCATGGCTTCAGCCAAATCCTTCTCGATCTCAGGGACGTCCGCTGACGTGAATCCGAGAGGCTTCAACATATCTTCGGTAATCTCGCCGTCTGACCAGTCAGCGGAGTTTCCGAGTCGATTCTTCACGACAAGCTGGTTGGCGAGCCGAACCATCATGATGACGGGCTTGGCCGACGACAAGATGGTCGTCATCTTCGACACGTCAAAGTGGTGATAACGAAGCGCCAAGCGAATGATCTGCGGCAAGCCCCAACGCTCCGCGATCATCTCGCCCAGAAAGGAATGACCGGGAAGCTCGAACTCGCGCTCAACCTCGACGAAGCTGCATTGCCGTTCACGCGTTTGTTTCACGATGAGGAAAAGACGCTTCGGATCGATCTCGTGAAGCACGAGTTTACCGATGTCGTGAAGAAGACCGCAGGTGAAGGCCTCTTCGGGTCGCGCATAGCCGAGTCGCTTGGCGAGAAGTTCCGAGCAGACGCCCGTAGCGAGCGCATGCTTCCAGAATTCCGGCATCGAGAAGTCTTCCGCGTCGACGTGCTTAAAGACGGAAAATACGGAGATCCCGAGCAGCAGCTGCGAGAGCGTATTGAAGCCCAGAAACGCGAGCGCGCGCTGCACGTCGGTCACCCCGCCGGGGATCGCGTAATAAGACGAGTTGACGAGGCGAAGAATCTTCGCCGTCAGCACCTGATCCTTCTTCAGGACTTCGGCGATGTCCGCGCTCGAGGCCATCGGGTCATTGATGAGCTCGTTGACCTTGACCGCAACGACCGGAAGCGTAGGAATGTCCTGAAGCCGCTGCAGCAGCTCCTGGTATTCCGCATTAGACTTAGTCTGGGGCTGGCCCGGACCCGCTGCTGGAGCGCTCGCGACGGATTGGTGTTTCTTCAGTGCCACGATGTCTCATCGGACACATTGGGTCAGAAACTGAGGGCCTAAACACTCCCAGAATAAGTCTATAGTTACGATATGTTAAGAGCTCGTCGCATACTCCAAACGATCGATCCGGTCCTGGAGATCCGGGTGGGTCGAGAACCACTTCGCCAGCCCCCCGGACTTGCCCGAGATTTTAAAGGCCGCGATGGCCGAGGAGGAATCCTCCCCCTGTTGCTGACCCATCGAGCGCTGAAGCCTGCGGAGCGCGGCCACCATCCGGTCCCGGCCCGCCAGGCGCGCGCCGCCGGCATCGGCCCGGTACTCGCGCATCCGTGAGAACGCCGACACAATCACCATGCCGAGGATGCCGAGCAGAATCTCGAGCACGATCACGATCCCGAACTGCACGAGTGGACGCTTCTCCTCCTCAACAAACTGGCTGGCGAAGAAACCCGCGACGCGCGCAAGGAACATGACGAACACGTTCACCACGCCTTGCAACAAAGTCATCGTCACCATGTCGCCGTTGGCGATGTGTGCGACCTCGTGGGCCAGAACCCCATCGACTTCTTCGTCCGTCATCCGGGCAAGAAGACCCGTTGAGACCGCGACCAAAGCGCGATTGCGGGTCGGCCCCGTGGCAAAAGCGTTGAGCTCGTCACTTTCGTAGTAGCCGACTTCGGGCATCTTACCGAGACCTGCCGCGCGGGAGTGCGCGTAGACCCGCTCAACCAGTGCGGCGAGAACGGGATCCCGTTCCTGCGGATCCACGAGCTTCACGCCCATGCTCCACTTCGCCATTTTACGAGAGATCGCCAGTGAGATAAACGCACCGCCGAAACCCCAGACTGCACAGAATGCCAGCAGGGAGCCGTAATCAATTCCCTGAGCCGTCAGGTACGGCTTTACGCCGAGGACGTTGAGCAAGATCGAAATCGTGACGATCACGCCGATATTGACGGCAACAAACAGAAACACTCTTTTTGCCATACGCATTTGAATTCCTCCTTATTTGATCAGCCGACCGCC
>JBEIOW010000258.1:0-4112 GCA_040377385.1 Bacteriovoracaceae bacterium
ACAGCCATGCGCCGCCGTCGCGAATCTCAAGGATCTTGCGGGCCACGCGTTTTACGAAGGAACGATCGTGGCTCACAAAGACGAGGCTGCCTTCGAACTTCCGGAGCGCGACCGTGAGCGCCTCAACCGTTTGAAAGTCGAGATGGTTAGTCGGCTCGTCGAGCACGAGACACGTAGCCCCGCTCAATAGAACGCGGCCGAGAGCGACCCGCGTCCGCTCGCCACCAGAAAGAACCGAGATCCGCTTCCTCACGTCGTCGCCCGAGAAGAGCAAGGAACCGGCGAGATTGAGGATCTGTTGAGGCGTGGCGCTCTTCGGCGCCGCTGCCATCAGCGAATCGTAAACCGTCGAACCCAGGTCCAGGGACTCCGTCACGTGCTGCGCGAAATAGGCGAAGCGGACATCAAAGCCGAGGTCAACCGTTCCGGATTGCGGCTGCAGGGCCCCCACGACCGCTTTTAGGAAAGTGCTCTTTCCGGCGCCGTTCAGTCCTACGACCGCCACGTGATCCCCGCCGGGAATCTGGAGATCCAAGCCTCGGAGGACCGGCTTGTCGCCGTAACCCAGCTGAACATGATTCATCCGGAGAAGGAGCTTAGGATTTCGCTCGGGGCTCGGGATCGCGATCGTGCTCGTCACCGGGAGCGGAGCGAGTTCGATCGTTTCCATCTTCGCGAGCGTCTTCAGGCGGGATTGGGCCTGGCTGGCTTTCGAAGCGGAAGCCCCGAAGCGAGCCACGAACTCCTGGATCGCTTTTCGTTTCCGGTCGAGGCTCATCGCCTGCGCGGCCAGCTGCTCCCGGAGTTCTGCCTTGTACCGGAAATAGTCCTCGATATCCCCGGGATACTTCTGGATATCCCCACCCTCGACTTCGAGCGTTTGGTCGCAGGTCCGCTTCAAGAACTCGCGATCGTGGGAGATCAGGAGAAAAGCTCCCTCGTACTGCCGAAGGAAGCGCTCAAGCACGAGAACCGTCTCGAGATCGAGATAGTTGGTTGGCTCGTCAAGGAGCAGGAAGTTGGGCTGCTGCGCGAGCAGCTTGAGCAGCCGGATCCGCATCCGATAGCCGCCGCTGAAGCTGCCGATCGGGCGCGAGTAGTGCTCTTCCTCGAGGCCGAGCTTCAAGCCTTCCTGCTTGAGTTCCCAGATGGGAGCGACGCTGTCTTCTTCCAGGTAATCTTCCACCGAGCGGGCGAGATCCCAGTCCTCATGCTGAGTCAGGTAACCGAGCCGGAGCGCACGAGAACGCGTGAGTTCCCCCTGATCGAGCTCCTCAAAACCGGCCAGCACCTTGAAAAGCGTGGTCTTGCCTGCCCCATTCGGACCGATGACCCCTACGTGCTCGTCGGCGTTAATCGAAAAGGACGCCCCGTCGAACAGGACTTTGGAGCCGTATGCTTTATCGCCGCCGCGCAGCTGGAGCAGGTTTTCCGCCATGATCGTGAGCCCTTATACCCGATTTCATCGCATCTTATTTGTCCGAATTTTCTCAGAATTATCCGGCTCAGCCCTTAGATATAATGCAATGAGTCAGAGCCGACTTCCGGCCGCTATTTTCGGAGATTCACGCATGTTCACGCACCAAACTCGTGCTTTCGTCTCTGCTCTCGTCGCGCTAATCGCGCTTACCGCTTCGGCGACGGCCGGATGGGTGCGTCTGGATCCGTCTGACGTTGACGGGGAAAGCCTAGAGATCGGTCAGATCCTCGGCATGCGTTCCAGCGGATCGGCACCGTCCCGTCGGGTTTTCGGCAAGCAACCCTCGCCCACAAACGAACCCTACCGCTACCACTGGACGCTCGAAGACACCCAAATCCCGGATCAAATAGCGATCCTCGACCAACGACTTCTGAACACGACCACGACGCTTTCTCCCTATTTTCTCGGAGGCTTCATTCCCGGACGGTCGCTCCTCCTGATGAGCGACCCAGGCGGCGAGGGTTACGCTTACACAAGCGAGCCCAAGACCGCCGTCCTGGACACCTCCGGAAACTTGATCCGCTGGATCAGCGGTTACACCGGTTTGTCCGCCTCGCGCGTCTTCTCTCGCGACGGAAAAAAAATCCTCCTCCTCGACAACTCGAGATTTCGAGCCAATCGTGCGCTCGTCTACACCGTGGATGAAGCCGGGTCTCCGCTTGCCGGCACGCCGCTTCTGCTCGCTGAAGATCATCGCTACGCGCAGACGGTCGGCGCTCTCTCTCCGTCCGGCACGATTGCCGCGACGACTGACGACACGGAAGGTCTCATCAAGCTCCGCTCCACGCGCGACGGCCAACTCCTCGAGAGCGTCTCCTATGGTTCGGGTGGCAGCGCGTACGATCTACTGATTTCTGCGGACGATCTCACCGTCGCGGTGACCGTTCAGGGCTATGGCCCCAGCGGCGTCGTCCATACGCTCTCGCTCAAGCGCATCCGAGGTGCGCGTCCTGGAATGAAAACCGTCTCCGGGGTCACCGCCGCCGACTTCGCGCCGCGGGGCGACCTCATCGCACTTGCCAACATGAGAGGACAGATCACGGTCCACAAAGTCGCGTCACTCCTGCTGTCCCCCAACGACGCCGAGGAAGTGTCCGCAGAAACTCAAACCACTCTCCTCGCTTCGCCCGACGCCCGGCAAACCGTGCGCCGTCTGCGCTACTCGCGGGACGGAAACTCGCTTTACGCCGAAACTCAAGACGGCACCTGGTGGAAAACACAGTTTTGAATCGCGTCTCATCGAACTACTGACCCATGCCTAAGGAGACCCCGATGCTTTCCCTGAAAAATCCGCTCCTGACTCTCGCCCCCTTCCTACTCAGCTTCGCGCCGCTTTACCCGGCGCTGGCCGTCGACTGGACACCGATTCAGGCAAGGGTGGAAGATCGGCAAAACCGTCTCCAATACCAGCGCATCATGGGACTTCAATCGAGCACCGAGACTGACCCGCGACTGGTCTATCCCCATTGGCCATTACCGCGCACTGAGCCCGGACGGATCTCTTGGAGACTCCGGGAGGCCGACGATCCCTATCCTTTGACTGTCCAAAAACAACTCTTGAACGCCTCGACTACGCAGCATCCGTTCTTCCTCGGCACCTTCATTCCGGGACGTCCCATTCTGGTGATGAGCGACCCCGTGTATGAAGTGAACTTCTACGAAGACGAGCCGAAGACGGCGATCATGAATAGTCAGGGACGCGTTTTCCATCGAGTTCAGGGCTATACCGGACTCTCCGCTTCGCGCGTGGTCTCAGCCGACGGAAGTAAGCTCCTCCTTCTCGATAACTCTCGCTCGCGTCCAAATCGCGCGATTCTCTACTCGGTCAGCGCCACCGCCGATTCCTTCACAAACGCTCCACTCACACTTGAGGGAGAACATGACTCCGCCCAGGTTTTGGGCGCGCTCTCACCAAAGGGGACGATCGCGGCAACGGCCGATCGCAACGAAGGACTCGTGCTGATGCGATCGGCCGTAACGGGCACGCTCCTCAGCACCTCCACATTCAAGTCAGGTGGCGAATTCACCGACTTGCAGATCTCACCCGACGATAAGACTCTCGCCATCAACGGGTGGCTGCAGGGGCCGCAAGGAATCACCTACGTTCTCGGGATCAAACGGATCCAAGGACCTGAGAGCGAACTCAAGATCTTCCGGGGCGGCCTCGCGACCGCGTTTGGCCCGTACAACGACCGAATCGCTATCGCTGGCGAGAACGGCTACGTCATGATTGCGAGAGTCGGCGACATCCTTCTCCACCCGAACATCATCGCGGCCCGCGAGCCTCACGTCGAATCCATCCCGAGACGAGTCGATGGCCTGAGTCCTCCGAATGGTCGGAAGAAGATACGCCGTCTCCACTATTCAATAGACGGACTCCACCTCTTCGCCGAGCTGGAAGACGGCAGCTGGTGGAAGTCGCGTGCGATGTATTGAGAGGACGCCAGATCTCCGAACTCAGCTCGTGCTGAGGAAGAGCATCTCGCGGTACTTCGGCATCGGCCAGTAATCGTCCGCAAGGACGGCTTCAATCTCGTCGCTCACCTGCCGTAGGTCGGCCATTGCCGGCGAAACATTGGCTGCGAGCCATTTAGCCTTTTCGTCTTCGCCGGAGATGGACTCCACCTTCTGG
>JBEIOW010000465.1:0-2432 GCA_040377385.1 Bacteriovoracaceae bacterium
CCACTTGATCCCCTCGGTTCCAAGCACGCCTTTGGCGTGCGACTTCAGGAACTCAAAGAGCGGATGTGCCTGCTCTCCATTCACGTCGACTTTGGCAAACATAGGGAAGTTGACACCAAAGCCCAGCTCGCAAAAGCTTTGAATCTCGCTCTCGGCTCCCGGCTCCTGCGAGCCGAACTGGTTGCATGGAAAGCCCAGAACCTCAAAACCGCGCGCCTTGTACTCGTCGTAAATTTTCTGCAGCCCCTTATATTGAGGAGTAAAGCCGCACTTGCTCGCGACATTCACGATAAGCAGCGCTTTGCCACGGTAAGCAGACAGTGGGGTCTCTTCTCCGCGGATCGTTTTGGCCTTGAAGTCATAAACACTCGATGTCGACATAGGGTCTCCTTAAGTGACCTGGCCCGATTGCGAAGCCGGCAAGTAGGTGGCCGGGTCAATGATGATGAAAAGCCCCTCGCCTTCGCAAAAAACCGTCGACGAATCGTCGCTGAGAAGATGAGCCCTGGCAAAGACTTTTCGATTCTCACGCTTCTCAATCCACGCCTCGAGAAGGACAAAACTCCCCAATGGAATAGGCTTGCGCAGCTCAATCGTAAATCGAGCGGCGACGACCGGAAGGCCGTTCATCCAGGCGCAACCGCCCATCGCCTCATCGAGGAGCGAGGCCTGGCTCCCGCCGTGCGCAATCCCTGGAGGCCCTTCTGAACCTGGACCAAACCACGCCCGGGCAAGAAGAGATGCCAGAGCATGATCTCCATTTCGGCGAAAGTACCTCAGGCGGACACGCTCGCTCTCGGGATCTCCGCTGAGAAACGCGCGAGGATTGTTTGGAACCGGAAAAGGCCAAACGGCGACGCTACCGTGTGGCGCTTGCTCGAGCCGCGAAGAAACAGAAGTGGAATTCAAGATCAGCCCCACGGCCAAAAGATCGCGAGCGCGATAAGCGTGGGCGACAGCGCACTCAGGGCTAGACCTCCGGGACTAATTCCGGTTTCGCCAAAAGAGCGGTTCAATATGCCAAAACCGGCCGGGTTAGGCGCGTTGGCGATGACGGTCATCCCGCCTCCGACCACGGCACCGGCCACCAAGGCGTACCGCGCTTCCATTGCAAGAGTGGGGACCTGTGCGCCGAGATAGGTCAGCGCGGCATTATCAGTAAATGCCGTCAAGGCCGCAGCTCCGAGGTACAGCGGCACCGTCGACAGCTGCGTGAGCAGTGGCTCGAGCCACCAACGCTGCGGTCCACCGAGCATCACCAGCCCCCCCAGGAAGAACATCACGAGCATGCCCTCCCGAAGCTTAAGCTCGGTCTGGTACTCCTGAGTCACTGTGTAGAGTCCCAGGAAGAAGAAGAAGAGACCGGCGAAGATCACCAAATCATGCGCAAAGACCACAATCAGCGCGAGAAACCCCAGGTGAGCCAACGTCACCCAGAAGGGAACGCGCAGCTTCTTTGCCCCACCGGGCGCGCGCGCCTCTGGACGGGCCTCAGCATCGAGTCGTACCAGTTCCTTTCGGAACCTAAACGTGACGAACGTCGTTGAGATCACTACGGCAAGGACGGCCTTCCAGCCAAAATTGGCGAGCATGTAGCTCAGATCCCAATTCCACTTTGCGGCGACCATCAGGACCGGAGGAGCCGCAAACGGGGTCAGCGTCCCGCCGATCGAGATGTTAACGAAGAGCAAACCGAGCGTTGCGTACATCAATCGACTACTAATCCCGCGTGAATAGAAGCGGTCCAAAAGGATGAGCGCCGTCACGGTCATCGCCGCTGGCTCCGTGATGAAGCTCCCAAGAAGCGGACCCGCGACCAGCGTCACCCAGTAAGCGGCGATTGGCTTAGGCAGTGGTAGGAGGCGCGCGAGCGTATCCATCAGCGCACTCGCCGCGTGCAGAATGGGCCGAGTCGAACAAACCGCTAAGATCACGAAAACAAATCCGGGCTCCGTGAAATTCAGCGAGAGCATATACTCCCGCATTTGATTCTTTCCTTCGGTCCCGGCGAGGAACGCCAAAAAAATGCCGGCCCAGAACCCGAAGACGATCTCGACTTCCCCGAGCAGATGGAAAAAATTTTCTCCCACCGAACCCTGCGGATATCGGGCCGCAAGGGTCTGGAATCTCTTCACGAGGAAGGTGTGGAGAATAGCCAAAGAAAAGCAAGCAGTCGCGACATACTGAGTCGTCTGAGTAAGCTCAAGCATGGCCCCAGAATGTCCGAAATCGGGCCCATATCTCAAGAGTTTTCGTCAGTTATCAGCGGGACTTATTACACAATTTAGCTCTAAAAAACTCTCAAGTTCGTTATCCTAAAATTCGATCAAGCATGAATATGGGGATGAAACTAATGAAGCAGTACCAGTGCATGTCTCGTATCAGCGCGTGCGCACTCCTTGGCGCACTCGCCCTAAGCACCACCTCTTGCG
>JBEIOW010000494.1:0-2263 GCA_040377385.1 Bacteriovoracaceae bacterium
ACCTCGTTGGCGAGGCCGATCGCCTTCGCTTCCGCTGCTTTCACTTTGCGGCCCGAGAAGATCAACTCCTTGGCGCGCGGAAAACCCACGAAACGCGCCAACCGAAATGTTCCTCCAAAGCCGGGAATGATTCCTAAACCCACTTCAGGTTGACCAAAGACTGCGTTTTCAGCGGCCAAGATGAAATCGCACGCGATTGCCATCTCTGTGCCTCCGCCCAGAGCAAAACCATTCACCGCGGCGATCGTCGGCTTAGGCATCAGCTCGAGCGCCTTGGCGACTTCGTGTCCTTGTTGAGAAAAAGCGACACCTTCACTGGGTGTCTTGTCTTTCATTTCAACGATATCGGCCCCAGCGATAAACGCCTTGTCGCCTTCACCGGTGAAAACGAGCACGCGGACAGTGGGGTCCTTGGTGATCTGATCGAGCGCCTGACGGAGCTCCATCAACGTCTCGGAATTAAGCGCATTGAGTGCCTTGGGGCGATTAATCTTGAGAATGGCAATTCCCGGATCGCGGCGCTCGATAAGAAGATTATTGAACGTCATACCGATAGAATCCTCTGCCTGTTTTCTTACCCAACCAACCAGCCGCTACGTATTGCTTCAAAAGCGGAGAGGGGCGGTATTTGGTGTCGCCCAGTCCCTCATGCAATACCTCCATGATGGCCAAACACGTATCCAGGCCGATGAAGTCCGCCAACGTCAGCGGTCCCATCGGTTGATTAGTACCGAGCTTCATCGCCGTATCAATATCTTCGACGCTGGCGATCCCTTCATAAAACGTCTGAACCGCTTCATTGATCATAGGCATCAATATCCGGTTCACTGCGAAGCCAGGAATATCCTTCACTTCGACAAATGTTTTTCCCATCTTCTCGGAGACTGCGCGGACCGTAGCGAAAACCTCGTCGGAGGTTTGCAGCCCACGAATACCTTCGATCAACTTCATGACGGGCACGGGATTCATAAAATGCATTCCCGCAACCTTCTCCGGCCGACTCGTCTTCGCTGCGATCTCGGTGATGCTAATCGAGGACGTATTTGTCGCCAAAATAGCATGCGGGGGACAAGCCGCGTCCAGCTGCTGGAAGATCTTAAATTTGAGGTCTGGGTTCTCGCTCACTGCTTCGATCGCAAAATCCACAGCTGCAAAACCAGCCACACTGTCCACCGTTTGAATCCTATTCAACCAGGTTTGAACGTCGGCCGCCTGCGCCTTCCCTTTTTCGACCAATTTCGCCAACTGTCCCGCGATCCTCGCTTTTCCTTTTTCTGCAGACTCGCGGCTGACATCCGCGAGCACAACCTCGTATCCCGCCTGGGCTGCTACCTGAACGATGCCGGCACCCATTTGGCCGGCACCGAGAACGCCGATTTTCTGAACCGTTTTGGACATCTTTTCGCTCTCCTGTGGGACGGGGACTTTGGTTGGGCGACGCATCAGTTATCCCTACCGCGCACCTAAATTCAAGGGCCGTCGAAGGGGGGAGAATCTCTTACTTGCCTATGCAAAATTGAGAAAAAACGCGGTCGAGAATGTCGTCAGGAACAGTGATCCCGATCAGCGGGCTCAACGAAAGCACCGCCTGACGAAGGTCTGATGCAAAAAGGTCATTCATATCTGCCTGAAGTGCTCGATCTAGGTGCCTGATGGATTCACTCACATGTTGGCGGTGTTCCTCTCGCGTGAGAAGAACTTCACCTGGATCCCGCCGAAGCTGGCCGTCTAGGTGGTCGGCTAGGTCCTTGGCGAGTTCGCGCAGTCCTGCGCCCGATACGGTCGAGGTCGCCCCAAGAACCGGCAGACCCCATGACTTCAGCTCCTCCCCCCAAACACGCATTCCTCGATTCGCGTCACTCACGTCAGTCTTGGTGAATATGGCGATACTTCGAGCATGCGCAGCGGATAGAGCGTCCCACTCCTGCCGCATCGCCGCCACCGTGCTTGGCTCATAAGCATCCAGAGGCACCACCCAAAGAATCAAATCTGCACGAGATGCAGCGATCCTGCTTCGATCGATGCCAATGGACTCCACTTCGTCCGATGAGCGCCGAAGCCCGGCGGTATCCTCGAAGCGAATCGAAACATCTCCCTGAGTTCCCCTTAAGGTGATTCTTTCGTGAACCACGTCGCGCGTCGTACCGGCATGCTCGGAAACGATTGAACGCTCGTCACCCAGAAGGGCGTTAAAAAGACTCGATTTACCCGCATTTGGGAGGCCAACGAAAGCCGCGCGAACGCCGTCTTGAATTTTCTCCCC
>JBEIOW010000295.1:0-3729 GCA_040377385.1 Bacteriovoracaceae bacterium
GCCGCCGAAGAGCGAGAGCAGACGGCGTTTCATCAGATAATTGGGAGCGCTGACGAGCTCCATGCGCCCGCGCGGAGCGGTGATGACGAGCGGATTCGCCGGGTCGCGACTGTCGTAGATCAGCACGTTGCGGAGGTCCCCGGTTTTGGCGTCCGCGCTCTCGGAGTACATCATTAGGCCGAAGAACTCCTTCACGAACGTATTACTTTGAAGGGCGGTCAAAGCCTGTTGATTGCCGGCGTTGGAGATCTCTCGCGTCACCGCGCGCTCGGCCCAGGGGCTGAGTTCAAAGAAAATGAGGAGCGAGGAGATCGAGACGATCGCCGCAAGCCCGAGGCTCGGTCGCATCAGCCGGTGCATGCTCATTCCGGAGGCTTTCATCGCCGTGAGCTCACTGTCGGCAGAGAGTCTTTGGAATGCAGAGAGCGTGGCGGCGAGAAAAGCGATTGGGAGGACGAATGGGCAGAAGGACAGGAGGAGGCCCAGTGCAATCTTGGCGACGATGGCGAACGGCAGCTGGTGCACGATCAGGAAGTCGGCGAGACGCAGGGTTTGAAAAAGGAAAAGCACGAAGAAGAAGAAAATGGAGACACCGAGGAACGAGCCCGCGATCTCGCCCATGAGATAGCCGTCGACGAGCTTGAGCCGAAACTTCTTCAGTGAGGAGGGGGCGGCCGCGGGAGGCGGTGCCGAGACGGTGCTCGCGTTCATCTTGCCTTCCAGTTTAGCCACGTTTCGGGTTAGCTTCGAGGGGTGAAATGGGGGCCAAGGGCGAGATTCGTCTTTTTCTGTGGGCTAGCGGCGCTCTTCAGTGCCTGCAGCCGACCTCCGTTCAATCCGGATCTCCCGGATTCGATCACGCTGGGCTCTCCGCGCGGTCTTCGCAATGTCCGTGTGGTCACCCACTTCCATTCGCCTTATTCCAATGACGCCTGCGACAAGGAAGGACTGACGGCGGGCGTGCCCAATGCCGAGTGTCTCTCGCATCTCCGTCGGGCGGTTTGTTCCTCCAAGATCGACTTGTTGTTCATGACGGACCACCCAGCCAATATGGCCAGTTATGAGTTCTCATCGTTGCTGCTGGAGCAGCCGGGCGATGAAATCGTCTCAACCGTGCACGGGCCTTATTACAATCGCTTAGCGGATTGTGGGGGAGGTTTTCGTCCAAAGCTCTTCACGGGCTTTGAGGGACGAGCGCTCGGAATGGGAATGACTCAGCACCTCGAAGCGACCGTTGAGGATCGCACGACCCTCTACAATGAGGATGGAACAGGACTGGGCGCGCTTTCGACCCGCTTGAAGGCCGATGCGGATGCGCTCGTCGCGGTTCCGCATTCAGAAAGTCGGACCTTACAGTGGATGAAGGACTTGGATCCCGACGCGATCGAGATCTATAACTACCACGCCAACATGGATCCGAAGATCCGGCAGAAAGACCTCGGTCTACCGCCGTTCGGTAAAATGGGATGGCTCCTGACTTACTTGTTGGACCCTTACAGTGAGCTCACGCCGGACTTGGCATTCCTCCATTTTCTTGAGGTGGCGCCCATCTATTCTCAGAAATGGCGTGAGATGATCTTTTCGGGGTTTGAGGTGGCCGGGATTCTCGGGACCGACTCGCACGAGAATATCCTGAAGTTCAAAGCTTCCGACGGTGAGCGAGTCGACTCACATCGCCGTCTCACGCGAATGATGTCGCTTCATGTGCTTGCGGCTTCGACGGATCCGGCCGCCATCAAGACGGCGATCCGGGGTGCTCGTTTCTGGAACGTCTTTGAGGGTTTTGGTTCACCAGTGGGAATGGATTTCTCGGCTTCGGCTGGGTCAGACGTCGCGGGCGTCGGCGAGACGCTCAATCTCACGGGCCGCGAGGCGACTCTGCGCGTGGAGTTGCCCCGGCTCCATTCTTCCTCTCCCTGGGGTCGTGAGAATCCGTTGATTCGGATTCGTCTCATCGAGCTGCTCTCCGCGGCCGCCGATGGAGAACGAGTCGTGGCTCAGACCGAAGGTTCGTCGCTCAGTTACGCGACTTCGACGGCAAGCAAGTACCGCGCGGAGGTGAGGATCGTTCCGCGCCATCTACGAGAGTTCATGGGAGACTTCCCCGAGACGGTCGACGCGGAGTTCCCGTGGATCATCACGAATCCGATTTACCTCCAATGAAGACCCGATTCATCCTTCCAACACCGGTAGTTTTTCTCACTTTGCTGCTCCTGCTGATGCAAGCGCGGCTGGCGGCTGCGGAGGAGGCTCCGGTTCCGCTTCCATCTCCCTCTCCGTCGGTTCTGGCTGCGGAAGAGCCGGCTGCGGAACTCGATTGGCTTGGAACTTTTGCGCTCGGGATTCCTCAACCGCTTCAGTTCGGAGCGGAAGCGCGGTGCACGCGGCGGGAGGAAGACGGGTTTTGTTCACTGCCGGTTCGGGCCTACGTTGAGGGGGGCTGGTTCTTCGTTCCCTTCGGGGGCGGAAAGTACAAGATCACGCTCTGGTCCGCGCAAGTAGGCGTTCGAACCGCGTCACCGAGCGGATGGTTTGCGGGTCTGGGTCTGGGCTACCGGAAGGCCACTCTCAATGCGAATCTGTCGGAGTTCAAGCTCGACGGCGTGAGCCTGGCGAGCCGCGGGATCTTTCGCGCGCACTCGTGGTTTGTTCAACCCACCGTGGGGTGGCGGTTTCGATTCTCGGAGTCTTTTTTTCTCCAGACGGACGTGGGCCTGCAGGTCCCGATCTTTGGAAGTGCGAGCATCGAGTTCACGCCGGGGGACGAAGACGCGGTCAACTTGGGCGCCGAGCAAAGGGGAGTGGAGCGAATCGGCAAGCTGATCGCCCCGGTCTTTACGCTGTTTAGGCTGATCTGGGACCTGTGAGCCTTTCGGATCAGAGCTTGCGTGCGATCCGCTCGAGCGCATCGTTCATCTGAGGAACGTACTCGGACACAGGGTCAGAGGAGCGGAGGAAGATCCGCTGTTCCTTGTCGCCTTGCATGAAGCGTTTCATGTCGCGGAGGATGGCGTAGTTCGACTCAGACAGCAGTCGACCCAGCTTGTATCCGGTCGAGATGAAGGTGATCGAGGTGACGATGATCACGACCCAGATCAGCATGCTGACGAGTTCATACTGCTCCTGAAGGAACATGGGAGCCTTAGGTGACGTGTAGCGTGCGACTTGGGAGCCGAGCTCCACGATGCGATCCGCGATCTGGTAGAAGAAAACGGCGCAACAACCCGAAAAGAAGATCGCCAGCAAAATAGCCACGATGACGAATTGAACGATGTCCTGCATATGAATCGAAGGAGACGATGGCCAGTTGCGGAGCGCTTTCTGGACGGCCGCCTCGATCTTTTCGTTGGATTCCTTCTTCACGCGAAGCGAGACCACTTCAAAGAAGTCCGAAGCGTGCATCGCCAGGGGACCTAGGCTCTCGAGCTTGGGTGGATTCCAGTTGTCGACGAACGAATGCAGAGCCTCGTTGAGGCGTCGGACGTAGCCGACCTGGGAGTGCGCGAAGAGGTAAGCGACCACCGCCACCGCCAGGATGCCGGCCAGCAAGAAGAGAAAGAAGACGGGATCAACGGCGAGGAAGAGCTGGTCCGCCATCGCGTCCCGCATGAACTTTTCCTTCATCATCCCGTTGGCTTCAAAGAACGAGAAGCTCATCTTCGCGACGATCGTCACGAGGAAGAACAGCACCAGGATCGAGAGCATCGACCAGGCCGTCAGGGTCGCGAC
>JBEIOW010000193.1:0-4932 GCA_040377385.1 Bacteriovoracaceae bacterium
CGATAGAATGCGCGACGCGGTTCGAGCGGAAACGCCATACTCAGCCTGAATCACTCCTCGAGTCAGCTTTGAGCCCAGTCGACGTAGCCGGTCCGCCCTTTCGGAAAACCATTCCCAGCCATCGTCACCCGAACGGACCAGCTTCAATGCGCCCGGAAGCGGCGACCGCAGGCGGAGCTGCCCATCCTTCCAGTCGATCTTCGCGCGAAGCTCCTTACGAGCCCGAAAAACCGCATTCTCCAGACGCTTAGACCAGGTAAAAAAAGAATAATGCTCATCCGGCCATAACGTTTCGGAAAGGCGATGCTGCGGAATGCCGCCCTCGCCGGCGATCGCTAGCAGTCCGACGATTCGCTCGGGCAGTGCCCATTCCCAATCCGCCGAATCCCATAGCCGCTGCCCACTCCCAAACGTCACTTCCTGAAACGGAGCACCCATCGCTGAACGCAACCACTTCTGCGCCCGCGAACCAGGGCCCGGATAGGCTTCAATGAGGGCCCATTCGGGAGGAAGCGCTTTCGGGTTCTGGCGATGAACGAGCAAACCCCGCCAATAGATGAGCTCGGTCCAAAGCTCCGGCTTTTCATCCGGAATCCAAAGCAGTGGCCACGCCTTCTCAAACGCGGCGGAAAACCCAGCCTGCTCTCCGCGAAGCGCATGGTAAGCACACTGCCACTTCCAGCCATTGCCCAGGTTGACCGATCCTCCGAGAGTCCCGATACGCTCATGCATCCGGCTCAGGCAACGCTTCGCCTCGTCGAGATCTCCCCGCAAAATCGCGTTTGAGGCCAGCGTCTGCGAGCTAACCGCGGCAACCGAACTCGACTGCCCGACCTGCTCCTTTTCAAGGCGCTCCAAGATCGCGTCAGACTCGTCCCAATGGTCCGCTCCCTCCAGACTCAAGCCCTGGAGGGCTCTCGCGAGAAGAATCTGCAGGAAGTGATTCTTAGGTTCCTGAACCGTCGCTTGGCGAAGGGTCGCGACGGCAGCTGGATAGCGGTAGTTCGAAAGCAGAATCCCTCCCGCCGCTGCGCTGAACTCTTTCACGATCCGCGCGGGCACCGCTTCCAGCAATGCCAACGCCGTAGTCGACGCGCCCCAAGCGTTGATCAAACGCGCGAGCTGAAGCTGCAAGCGGGACTGATCCGCCGTCAGCCGAGTCCACGTGACGAACTCCCGCTCAATTCCCAGCACCTGGACCGCGAGGCGTGTCTCCGCGAGTCGCCGGTACCACTCCGAAGCCTGCAGCCGATCCTCAACCGACCGGTCTCCCCCTTTGAGCCACCGCGGAATTTGTGCGCGCGCCTCTGCCCCCTCGCCTCGCTCAACGTGGGTTTCGATCTCGGCAGCGAAAGCTCTGCGCTCGGCGGGCGTCTTCTCTTTCATTCCTCTAGATTAACCCTTCAGGAATATTCCGCCAATTTTCTAGGATTATTGATACATAGCGTTATGACAATCTCCATTCCACCTGACCTGTGAACGATAATTTAAGGAGTATCCGCCATGAAAAAGTCCATCCTCGCCCTCGCCGCGCTCGTTTCCATGTCGGCCCTTTCGTCTTCAGTGCTCGCCGGACAAATCTACAGCAAGAAACTCGTCCTCGCGGAGACCGAGAGCGTGAAGCTGGACGCCTTTGATATCTTCACCTTTCAGCGTGTCGGCGGCCCTTGGTTCGACCGGGAAACGTGCCCAGGCACGGGAATCAGCGCCCATGAATTCGGATTTAGGCAAGACTTGGGACCCAGCAATTTTCTGATCACGCAAATCACCAACGGAGATGATTTCTATGCCTCGGCCGCCGTCATCGCCAAAGGAGTCCCCTTCAACGGCGACTCAAACGGATTCACCACCGATTGCCTGAACGGCTCCATCCCCGTGATGAAAATTAAAGGCACGAGCCTGACGGCCAACGGCTTGGAAAAACCAGCGACCCTGCAAATCTCGATTCCTAAAAGTGGGGAAGTTTCGGTGAAGGTCTTCACCCGCGACTAATCACCTTATCGCTAGAAAAAGGAAAGGGCCGCTCTGGTGATCCCAGAGCGGCCCTTTCTCAATAGCGATCGTAGGTCGGCTTAGCGCGCCGCCTGACCGAGAAACTTCCCGTACCAAGACAGCAAAACGGTCTTCGAAATTTCGGGATCCGTACCCCAAGCCGTTGCGATATCTTCATTCAGACCTTCAAGGTCCGCCATGTCCCGAGTAGCAGCAAAGCGCGACAGGACAGCAGTCGCTTGATTGAGCTCTACTCCGTAGAGACGGCGTGAAAAGTCCTCGAGATCCTTTTTCGTCCGACCGTGCTTCCGGCCTAACGTCGCCCAATCGCCGAGCGTGCGCGCGATCCGTAAGCTGGATGCTTCCGCTAGCGCGAATTGATCTGAGAGCCGCGAAGCGGCCGCCTGCGCCATCGCCTCTTCCCCTTCGGCGATCGAAGTCATGAGGTCGCGCCCTACGCCCGCTTCCTGTTCGTTCAACGCGACGCCGTTTGCATCGTAGATAATACCCGTAGGACTCATCCAAGCCCAACCTTGGTATCCAATCCTGACTCCGAATGGATCCGTGTATTCCCACAGGCGATTAGAAAGACGGTAGACCGACTCCCAATTGCCGTCTCCTACGTGGTCTGGGCAATCGGGCCAACAACCGTTGTCGCTATATTGCTGAGCGTTTCTGTAAGTATCGTTCAACGCGCTGATCTTTGTGCCATCCTCGTAGAAGTTACAACCTGCGCTAGGATGAACATTAATTCCGCAGACTTCTCCGTAAACATTGTGCCAAGTGCTTCGCATCGCCTCGTTGACGCCGCGGTATTGGCCATCATACGGACGCGCGGACCCCCCGCCTGCATTGCAAGCACTCAGACCCGCGAGCGAGAATCCGAGCAAAATAAGAAGACTCAGTTTCGATCCGGTTTGATTTGGTGAGAGACAAGACATACGAACTTCCCTTCTTTCAATACGATCATGTTCTGACCAGCCAATCGCCACGCCGAGTATCTGTTTCAAAGGGACCGGGCAAATCACGAATCGGTCAAGGCCACCCGAGTTTTCATGATTCGCTCAGTGGCGACTAGCCCAACGGCCCATTCCCAAGCGCGCCATCATCCCCGTAGGAACCGAACTCAAATTGTGCGGACGCTCCCTTTCATGGCGCTCACCTGCGCCGCCTCGGGCGTAAGTGATTCTACCGACACGACAAATCGAAGAGACGCCCATCGCTCCGAGGCAGATCATTGATCTCCTTCATTTGTGGATAGGTTCCCGGAGCGTCGCTCGGACGTAGGAAGCCAATTCGAAAACGCTCGCCCTCATGCGGTCTTCAGTTTGAGAGGGCGCCATTTCACCGAGAAAAAGAGTGTTGACAAGTTTTGACGCATCGCGTAATAAAGACGCGTTCGCTACCTACCTAACCTATAAGAAGAAGTGGAGATTTTATGAAACGTGCTCTTTCGATCCTGATTCTGTCCCTGATCATCGCCCCATCCGTTCATGCCAACGACAGCGCCGCTGAAATGCAAGAACGCCTGTCGACTCAACTCGCCAACGCCGAAATCGAACGCGATGGCTACCACGCTGGCCGCATTGCCGGCACGGACGACGAACTCGCCCAGGAACTGTTGATCAAAGCCGAAAGAAGCTGGAAGTCTTTCATGGTGAACGAGTGCAAGCGCATCGCCGACGGCGAGCGCGGCGGAACGCTCTCCAGCATCATGTACCTCCAGTGCGCGGTGAAGATGACCAAAGCTCGCCGCGACCTGCACAAGAACGAGCAATAATCCCGATTCGATCCAAAAAATGGAAAAGGCCGCTCTGGGATCACCAGAGCGGCCCTTTCTCATTTGCGATGCAAGAGCGGCTTATTCGCCGTCTTTATCGTCTTCTTTCTTACCGCCCAGAGCCGCCTTGAGCTTGTCCCCGAAGAGATCGCCCATGGAGGTCTTCTTGGAAGCGTCGCCCGCGTACTTTTGATAGTTCGCGCGCTCTTCCGAACGTCCAAGTTGCTTGATCGAGAGGCCGATGCGGCGCTCTTTTGGCTCGATCGAGAGGATCTCCGCGTTGACCTTGTCGCCGACCTTGAGGACGTCGGACGGCTTGTCGATGCGGTTTTCCGAGATCTCGGAAACGTAGATCAGGCCTTCCACGCCTTCTTCCAGCTCCACGAAGGCGCCGAAGTCGGTGAGTTTGGTGACCACGCCTTCCATGCTCTGACCGACTTTGTAGCGGGTCTTGATCTGATCCCAAGGATCGCGCTCAAGCTGCTTCACGCCGAGCGAGAACTTCTCGTTGGCTTTGTCGATTCCAAGCACGATGGCCTTGAGCTTGTCGCCCTTCTTGAACTTCTCGGCAGGGTTGGCGAATTTCTTCGTCCAAGCGATGTCCGAGACGTGCACGAGGCCGTCGATGCCCATACCGATGTCGATGAAGACGCCGAAGTCGGTGACCGACTTCACTTCGCCCTCAACTGGCGTACCGATCGGGAATTTCACTTCCAGCTCGTCCCATGGGTTGTTCTGGAGCTGCTTCAAGCCGAGCGAGATGCGCTTCTGCTTCGAATCGACTTCGAGCACTTTGCATTCCACTTCGTCGCCCACGTTGAGGACTTTGGACGGGTGCTTCACGCGCTCGGTCCAAGACATCTCGGAGACGTGGATGAGGCCTTCGATGCCGGGCTCGAGCTCGACGAACGCGCCGTAGTCGGTGAGCGACACGACCTTGCCGTTGATCTTCGTCTCGACCGGGAAGCGGTCCTTCGCGCTGTTCCAGGGATCTTCGATGGTCTGCTTGAGGCCGAGCGAGACGCGCTCCGTCTCGGCGTTGTACTTGAGGACCTTGACGGTCACCTCGTCGCCGACGTTGAAGACCTCGGACGGGTGCGCGACCCGGCCCCAGCTCATGTCGGTGATGTGGAGCAGGCCGTCGATGCCGCCGAGGTCGA
>JBEIOW010000301.1:0-3658 GCA_040377385.1 Bacteriovoracaceae bacterium
ACGTGAGATCGAGCTGCGCGGTATCGACCGTACCCGTCTGACGAATTTTCGAAGCATTGATGCGAACGAACTGACTCTCCTCCGCAGTGAGGGACGCGAGAAAATGATCCCCCTTACCGCGCAGCGATTGTAGCTTCGCACCGATCTCGTCCCAGTACTCACGGCTCAGCTTCGGCGATTCTGGCTTGTTCATTTTCCACCCCCGAAAACTTCAATCCCTTCGAACAGACACACGGGCGAGGCGTGGCCGACCCGGATGATTTGATTCGGCTCGCCCTTCCCGCAATAAGGCGTCCCGTAAAGACCACGCGTGGACGCGTCTCCGACCTTCTTGAGTGCCCGCCAAAATGGAACCGTGATCCCGCGGTAGTTCGGGTCCCGCAGCACCTTCGTCACTTTTCCGTTTTCGATCAGCCGCGCGTACTCGCAGCCAAACTGAAATTTATTGCGGAAGTCATCGATCGACCACGACCGATTGGACTCCATGATCACCCCGCGACGGATCGATCCGATGATCTCGTCCATCGAGGACGTGCCGACTTCGAGATTCAGGTTGGCCATGCGATCGATCGGCGCGCGATTCCAAGAGCTCGCACGCTGATTGGCCACACCCGGAAGCCCGGAGCGAATCTGACTCTCTCCACCCCCCAAGCCCCGAACGAGCAGCCCGTCCTGGATGAGAAACTCGCGCTTCGCTTCCGTGCCCGTATCGTCAAACGCGTAGCTCGCGTACTCGTTGGCGACGGTCGGATCGAAAGTCACGTTCATGAGCTTCGAGCCGTACTGAAGCGTCCCGAAATCTTCAGGTTTCACGAACGACCAACCCGCGTAATTCCGCTCATCCCCAAGAATCCGGTCCACCTCGAGCGGGTGGCCAATCGATTCGTGGATCTGCAGCATCATCTGGTCGGGCTTCAAGACGAGATCCATCGCCTCGGTCGGACAAGGTTCGGCGTGCACGAGCTCCATGACCTGTTCGCCCACTCGAGCGACACGCTGCCAGAGATCATCGGTGACGAAATACTCCCAGCCGCCCTGGAAGCTCCGGCCACGCAAGCCCCCGTCGGTCCTACGCTGAACGACCCCATTCTTCTCCGCCGTCGCCTGAAAGTCCGTCGTGATCAGACCAAACTTCTGGTGCGCGTCCGAGCCGTTGGAACTGACAAACCAGGTCTCCATCTCCACGGTGCGCGCAAACGCTTCCGTGCGCACGATCTCGGGCGCCGATTTCAATTTTCCGCAGATCTGGATCAGGAGATCGTTGATGTCTTTGGGCGACATTCCCGAAAACGGCTTCTGAAAGGGTGAAGCATAGTTCTTCACGATCTTGGGACGCTGCGCTTCGGTGAAGGCGAAGACCTTGTACTTCGCCGCGTCGGCCGCCAAGCGCTCCGCCTTCCGACACGCTTCGAGCAAGCTCTCCTCATCCATCCGCGGCGTCGCCGCGTAGCCAAACTGGCCGTCGACCAGGACCTCGACCATCACCCCTTCGGTGACGTTGGTCTGGTTGAGCTCCGGACGTCCATCGCGCGCCATGCGCTCGGTCGTCGCCTCGCGCACATGGCGCAGGCCGACCCAATCCACTCGGGAAGAATTCACTTTTTTAAGAACCGTTTGAAGGAGCTGCATCGTCCGGGGAGTCTAGCGAGAGATCCCGTAGGCGGTAAAGGCCGCTGGTTCGCATTTAAGCTGACCTTCGGCGCAGTAGGCGCAATGAAGCAGTCAGGCTTTATCGCCAGATGCCGCGTACTACAGGGGTCAGGTAGCGCTTGCGTTTCAGAGGGTTCCGAAAGAAAGAGCGACGATGCCCGTTTCAGAGCCTATTTGGCAAACCCTCGGCCAGGGGACCCTCAAGGGAAATCACGTTCGCCTCGAACCGCTTCGGCCGGATCATATTCCGGGTCTCGAGCGCGTATTCCGGCCCGAGATCCTGCGTCACTACACTCGGCCTTACGCCTCGGCGCGCGAGTTCGTGGAGGAAAATTTCGAGAACCGCGACCGAGGTCTCCTTGCCCCCTACGCCATCCTTCTTCAATCCTCGGGCGAGCCGATCGGATGCACGGAGTTTATGGCGATTTCGCAGGCCCACCGCAAACTGGAGATTGGCGGAAGCTGGCTCGCCCTCGAACATCAGGGGACCAAAGCCAACCCTGAAGCTAAGCTCCTCTTGTTTCAGGAGGCCTTTGACCGGCTGGGATGCATACGAGTCGAATTCAAGACAGACTCCCTGAACCTCCAATCCCAAGCCGCGATTGCGAAGCTAGGTGCCGTGCGCGAAGGCGTCCTTCGAAATCACATGATCCGCGCGGACGGTACCTACCGTCACAGCGTCTACTTCAGCGTGACCTCAGAAGAGTGGCCGGCTGTTCGCGAACGAATCCAGACGCGGCTCCACTCGTCACTGCCTTCTCACCAACCGTGAGCTGTCAGAGGTCTTCGGAGGGATTTGCTTACTTGTGACCCAACCTTGAGCTCTTGCGGGCACTTCCGCGCGCTAGAACGAAACGGTCAAAAACCCAGAAACGATCGACTGTTGAAAGAAATTCGAAGGCGACGCTTTCTCGCTGAGCTTCACGGTCTCCGCTCGCACCTCAAAGCCCAACGGACGGATCCATCGACCGAAATGGCCGGCTAGCCGCGCTCCGTATTTCCAACCCGAGAGCGGGCCCAGGCTTGCCGCGACCGTCGAAGCCGTTGATGAGGTCGTCAGCGAACGACCCGCCAGCAAAGCTACCGCCCACCCGGGCCGACTTTGTTCTTCCAGCGGAATTTCCAGCTCAAGCGCTCCCCAGAGCGCTTGCGTGTTTCGAACCAAAGTTCGGGTGGTCGACGTTGCGACAGAAAGGTCGAGCGTCGCACCCGCGAACTGCTGCCACTGCACTCCTCCACCGAGTCCCACCCCACCGGGCAAGAAGCCGAGCGTCGTTCTGCCTAAACCCTTTCGAAAAAACAGGGCGTTTAAATCGAAGGTCAGGGGGAAATCCAGCCCAGCGCCGTCGAGATTGGACTGAAAACCCGCGTCCAAGCGCGCTTCCCAGTTCGTACCGATCGTATTGCTTTGCGGTTGGGTCTGAAACCGAAGCCCCACCTCGGCGATCGGGGCGAAGCTCCGCGGCTTTGCGTCGACCACAACATTGCTGATGTTCTCACGCGACTCCCCCAGCCCGCCACCGATCCGGAACACGCCGCCCCAGGATCGAAAACTCGAAGGGAGCGCTTCTTCCGTCGGCAGTGACTCCGAAACCTGAGGCGGTTTCGAGACACGAGACGGCAGGTCATCTCCTCGAATTTCTCCGGCGGTAAGCGTCTGAGTGGGCTGGCCGCCATGAGCGGGAAGGCGAATGCGTTGGCCCGGAAAGATACGATTGGAATCCTTGATCTCGGGATTCAAGGCGAGCGTGCGCTCGAGAAGTCCGCCCTTTCCGTAGAGGTTCAGGCTTTCCTCCGGAGTCAGCGCTTTTGCCCAGCGGTAAACCAAAGTGCTCAGCGAATCCGCTCGGTCCACTCCTCGGGTCTCCTCAGCCAGGCCGGCGGTTCCCGCAGCACCCAAGAGAAGCAGGAGGGTCAGCGCAAATGGACGACCGATCTTGCTTCGGAATCGTCTTTGCGCTCCGTTGTCTGATCTGGCCAACGAAGGAATCATCCCGTCATTCTCCGG
>JBEIOW010000510.1:0-2155 GCA_040377385.1 Bacteriovoracaceae bacterium
AACCGCGACGATCTCCAGTCAGCGATCGCACTTCTTAAATCTCAACAAGACACTCTGAAAGTCCCGATGCAATTCGGGAACTTCCGGGAATAAGGCGCAACGAATGACGATGCAAACCAACGCGACTATCGCTCCAGAAGCCAGCGCAGAGAAGAACCCCGTCTACTTCGTCAGTCTCGGCTGCCCGAAGAACCTCGTCGACTCTCAGGTCATGCTCGGCATGCTGCGGAACGATCGCTACTCCATCACCGATGATCCGACGAAAGCCGAAGTCATCATCGTGAACACCTGCTCCTTCATCGAGGCCTCCAAGGAAGAGTCCATCGAGACCATCCTCGAGATGGCGCAGCTCAAAGACGAAGGCTCCTGTAAGGTCCTCGTCGCCTCCGGCTGTCTTCCGCAGCGCTACTCAAAGCAGCTCGAGGCAGAGATGCCCGAAGTCGATCTCTTCCTCGGCACTGGCCAGTACCACCGCATCACCGAACTCTTGAACGAAGTCACCAAGGCCAAAGAAATCGGATCACCGCTTCCAAAGCGCTCCTACATCGATCAGCCTGCGTTCATCCATTCTGAAAAGGATCCGCGGATGCACACGGGTCCAAGCTTCTCGGCCTATTTGAAGCTTTCCGAAGGATGTAACCGCCGTTGCGCGTTCTGCATCATCCCGAAGCTTCGCGGCAACGTGCGCTCCCGCACCGTAGCTTCGCTCGTCGAGGAAGCGACCCGCATGGCCGCCGCCGGCGTGCGCGAGCTCAACCTCGTCGCGCAAGATCTCACCGAATACGGCATGGAATGGAAGTATCGCGAGAACCTCGAGATGCTCCTGCCCGAGCTCTGCAAAATTGACGGGATCGAGTGGATCCGTCTCCACTACGTTTACCCAGACCAGTTCTCTGACGAGCTCGTTGACATCATCGCGCGCGAACCGAAGATCGTGAAGTATCTGGACATGCCGATCCAGCACACGAACGACCGCGTGCTCGCCTCGATGAATCGCCGCCTGACGAACGCCAAGCTCTTTGACCTCATGGCCAAGCTTCGCGCCAAGATCCCAGGAGTTGTCTTCCGGACTTCGATCATCGTCGGATTCCCCGGAGAGACCGAAGAAGAGTTCGAGCAGCTTTGTCGCGACCTTGAGACGCTCGCGATCGATCACGTCGGCGTCTTCCGCTACTCACGTGAAGAAGGCACCAAAGCCGCCGAAATGGACGGCCAGATTCATCCGGGCACCAAGCGCCGCCGCGCCAAGACCCTCACCGCGATCCTTCAGCGCCAGCGCCAAGAACTGCACGACAAGTACGTCGGCACGCTTGTTCCGGTCCTCATTGAAGGACCGAGCGAAGAGACCGAGCTGCTTATCCAGGGGCGCATGCCGCTTCAGGCCCAAGAGATCGACGGCCACGTCCTCATCAATGACACCGAGGATCTCATGGGAGAAAACGGACCGCACGAGTTGCGCCCGGGTGATCTCATCGAGGTGGAAATCACGGAAGCTAATCCGAACGACCTGATCGGTCGCGCGGTCCGTGTACTGTCGCCGGCGCGCGCGCATGCTGTCTCAGCGCCGGGCCTTCGCGTGGAACTCCCCGCCGAGCGGACACTCTCCGCGCTCGGCATGGCTCCTTTGTCCGAAAGTTGAAACCGATCATGGACGCTCGCGAGTACCTCATCACGGCAGAAGAGCTGAAGCGTGAACGCTCCGAGAAATCGGACGCGCTCGTTCTCGTGGACGTGCGCGAGCCCGAAGAATGGGCGGAGTCGCGCATCGAGGGGGCGACCCTCATCCCGCTCGGCGAGCTTCTCAACCGTGCGCCATCCGAACTCCGTGATCCGGACGCCGACATCGTGCTCTACTGCGCGCACGGAGTGCGAAGCCTGCATGCGCTCGTCGCGCTCCAGCGGCTCGGCTACCAGAAACTGCGCTCGCTCCGGGGAGGGATCTGCGAATGGGAGACCTCCGCTCCGACTTAATTCAGTCCGCGCTCCAAGAAGGATTCGTCCTTGCGGAGACGGTGGATATCGATGCCGCATTCGCTGATCCGGAAGGTCGGTTTGAGAGGCACGTCCAAGCCTACGATCGTTGGCTGAAAGACGGTGCGCACGGAAACATGGGTTACCTACCGCGCGGTCGCAATCGACGCGCGGATCCAAGGCT
>JBEIOW010000229.1:0-4421 GCA_040377385.1 Bacteriovoracaceae bacterium
AATGAAGGACTCGCGGTCTTCCGTGCCGTAGCGTTTGGAGAGATCTCGGATCGATCGTGCGTTGTTCGTCGCAAATAGATGTGCCTGGCGATCCGCTCGCGCGGGCGAAATCCCGAGCTGCTTGAGGACTTCGGTGCCGAGAGTGAGCGCGCTACCCGAGGTTTCGATCGCGATCTCCGTCACGCCTAAGTTGAGCAATCGGTAGGCGTGAATCCGGTCGTAGGCGCGCGAGAAGAGCGGCAATCCGGGGTACTCGTGGCGGATTTCTTCGACGATCTTAATCGCCGTCTCAGGCTCATCGATCGCGATGACGAGCGCTTTGGCGTGGGTGAGGCCCGCTGACCGAAGCAGATCGAGGTTGGCGCCGTCACCGAAGTAGGACTTGATCCCGAATCTCGCCATGACGTCGATCTGCTCGGAGTCGATGTCGAGTACGGTCGCGCGGATTCCGTTGGCTTTCAGAAACCGAATCAGCGTCTGGCCGAAGCGTCCGATGCCGATCACGAGCACGGGGTTTTCTCGCTCCGATTCGTCGACCGTATCGGGCAGGCGCGTTTCCGGAGTCACGCATTCCAGGCGTGACATCCCGTGGCGGATCGTGAGCGAGATCAGGAGCGGCGCAAGTGCCATCGAAAGCGCGACCGAAATGGTGAGGATCTGAACCGTCTCGGGCTCAAGCAACCCCCCCGTCTGGGCCAGCAAGACAAATGCAAACTCTCCGCCCTGTGCGAGCGAAGCAGCGAAGAGGAGGCTTTCGGGGGGCCGCATTCGCGTCGCGCGCCCCAGGGCGTACAGGAGCCCTGCTTTGCCGAGAATAATCGCCAGAACCCAGGCGGTCACGAGGCCCGGATTGGCCGCTATCAGGCTGAACTGGATGTCGGATCCGATCGTGATGAAAAAAAGACCGAGCAGCAATCCCTTGAACGGCTCGATGTCGGCCACGATCTGGTGACGGAACTCGCTGTCGGCCAGGACGACGCCCGCGAGAAACGCTCCGAGCGCGGGAGAGAGTCCTACCGCGTGCATGAGGGCGGCCGATGCGACGACAATGAGCAGGGCAAGCGCGGTAAACGTTTCGCGAATTTTGATTCGGGCTACTGCTTGGAACAGCGGACGAAGGAGAAATCGACCTGCGAGCCCGATCGCCAAGACCGCGCTGATAATGAGGAGCGTTTTGCGAAGTGGCGAGGAGTCGTCAGAGGGAGTATCGGCACCAGTCAGGAGCGGAAGAAGCGCGAGAATCGGGATGACCGCGATATCTTGGAAGAGGAGAACGGAAAAGGCGCGCTCCCCGCCGAGGCTCTTGGCGTAGCCGTGTTCCTGAAGGGTTTGAAGGGCGACGGCCGTGGAAGATACCGCCAGGATCATTCCGACGGCCACGGAATCTGGCCAGCTCCAGCCAAAGGCGATCAGCGCGGCGGTGAAGAGTCCCGTCGTGCCAAGAACCTGAAGAAAGCCGAGGCCGAAGATCGGCCCGCGTTGCTTCCAAAGCAGGCGAGGACTCAGCTCAAGCCCGATCAGGAGTAACATCATGATCACGCCGAACTCGGCGAGATGCGGGGCTTCGCCTTCGACGGTTTCCGAGAGGAGGCCAAAGCCGTAAGGTCCAATCAAGGCGCCCGCAATGAGGTAGCCGATCACGGCCCCCAGGCCAAGCCGCTTGGAGAGCGGCACGACGAGCACCATCGCGAGTAAATAGATCAGGAGGTCTTTCACGGTTTCGGGAGCGGAGCAGCCTTGATCCGTTTGGATTCGTTATAAGAAAGGCGCAGCTGAAGCATCTCGACGATGAGCGCGAAGGCCATCGGCAGGTAGATGTAGCCTTTGGGGACATGTCCTCCGAAGCCTTCCATCACGAGCGTGACGCCAATCGTGACCAGGAAGGAAAGCGCGAGAATCTTCACCGTCGCGTGTTTTTGGACAAAGGCGGAGATCGGCCCGGCAAAAGCCAATACGAGGGTGAACGACAGAATCACTGCTGCATAGATGACGATCAGGTTGTCGGTCAGGCCAACGGCGGTGATCACCGAGTCGATCGAGAAGACGATGTCGAGCAAGATGATCTGAGTGATCACGGATGAGAAAGTCGCGGCGACGGCGTTCTTTCCTTGGGAGTCGTGATCAGTCGCTTCCACGACATGGTGGATTTCTTTGACGGCCTTGTAGAGCAGGAAAGCTCCGCCGACGATGAGGATGATGCTCTTCCAGCTCAGCCCGAAGATGATCGGGCTCTCAAGCTTCACGAGATACGATGCACCCAAGAGCAGGAGTAGGCGCGCGACGAGCGCGAGACTCAATCCGAGCTTGCGCGCTTTTGCCCGCAGCTGGACGGGGAGGCGATCGGTCAGAATGGAGATGAGAAGGATGTTGTCGATCCCGAGAACGATCTCGAGACCCACGAGCAGGCAAAACGTCGCAATGAGGTTGATATCCATAGATAGGCGTTCAAACTAACCGAGCTTGGGTCGGGATCCAAGCTGACTTTACAATTGCGCGGGGCTCCTTTAGCTTAACTAGGATCGAGAGAGTCATGCGACACCCGTGGATCGTTTTTTCACTTCTGGCCGCCCTTGCGACGAGCATCATCGCTCCGGTCCTCTCTGCGCATGCGTCCGGTGAGGGCTGCGAGTCTGGCTCCCACCAGGAGGCCCAGACGGACTCGGCTCTTCAGGGGACGTTCGTCGCCGATGAGACCGAGACAGAAAGCCTGCCGTTTTCTTCGCCGTGTTCTGGGGCAGAGCATTGCGGTTCAGTTCGCTGCCATCTCTCTCAAGCGGCGCTGGTCCGGTCCAAGTCCCATTCCGACCAACGGAAGCCGACTGGCACCTGGTTCACGGCTGACGGTGGCCAAGTCTTTGATGCTCATCGTCTCCCTTTGCAGAGACCTCCGGCCCGAGTCTGAGCGCCCGTTCGGGCCGTTTTCTCCTCAACGCGCTCGATGAGCGCGGATTCATTCGAACCCTAGATTTTCGAACCTCGTGAACGCGCCTGCGTGCGCGACCGGAGTGCCTGAATGTTGAATGCGATGATTCGTTTTGCGCTGAGACAGCGTCTGCTCGTCCTGGCGATGGCCTGTGGTGTTTTGGTCTATGGGACCTTGGCCGGGAGCCAGCTCTCGATTGATGTCTTTCCGGATCTGAATCGACCGACGGTGACGATCATGACCGAGGGGCACGGGATGGCTCCGGAGGAAGTGGAGACGCTGGTGACGCTCCCGATCGAGAGCGTGCTGAATGGGATGCCGGGCGTGGAGCGTCTCCGGTCCCAGTCCGGGATCGGTCTTTCCGTCATTCATGTCGAGTTTGATTGGGGCACGGACATCTATCGCAATCGCCAGCTCGTAGCCGAGAAGCTGGCACTTGGCCGCGAGCGTCTACCCAAAGATGTCATGCCGGTCATGGGCCCGATCAGTTCGATCATGGGGCAGATCCAAGTCATCGCGCTGAGTGGAGATCCGGCAAAGGTTTCGGCACTGGAGCTCAGGACCTTGGCGGAGTGGACACTTCGCCCTCGCCTCTTGACCATTCCCGGGGTCTCGCAGGTGATTTCGATCGGTGGCGGTCTCAAGCAGTACCAGATCCAGATTTCCGCGCAAATGCTCGCGCGCTTCCAAATCACGCTCGAGACCCTTCAGCACGAACTCTCCCAGATCAGCCAGAATACGGCGGGCGGGTTTCTCGAGAAGGATGGGCAAGAGTACCTCGTGCGGAATATCGGGGTTGTCTCCGGGATCGAGGACCTTCGGAACACCTTGATCGGCACGCATTTCGGAAAGCCCGTCTTTCTGAAGGACATCGCTGAGATTCAAGAGGGCGCGCGGATCAAGCGTGGAGACGGAAGCTTCAACGCGCAGCCGGCCGTGATCCTCTCCGTTCAGAAACAGCCCGGGGCCGATACGGTTCAGGTCACGCGCGCCGTGGTCGAAGCGATCGAGCTCCTCCGACCCTCGCTTCCGGCCGGGGTCACGGTGAATCCGCACGTCTTCAAGCAGTCGGACTTCATCGAGACGTCGATCGCGGGCATTCGCTCCAAGCTCCTGGGTGGAAGTATTTTGGTCTTCCTCGTGCTGCTCGTCTTTCTCGCCAACCTCCGGATGTCGTTGATCACGCTGACGGCCATTCCGCTCTCGTTTCTCTTCTGCGCGATCATTTTCAAAATCTTCGGCTTGAGCGTGAATACGATGACGCTCGGAGGGCTCGCGATCGCGATTGGAGAGCTCGTGGACGACTCGATCGTGGACGTGGAGAACGTGCACCGCCGCCTGCGCGAGAATGCGGCAGCTGGTTCGCCTCGCTCCACATTGCGAGTGATCTTTGATGCATCGAGTGAAGTACGCAATTCCATTGTGCTGGCGACGGTGATCATCGCGCTCGTCTTTTTTCCGCTACTCAATATGGGCGGACTGGAGGGCCGCTTCTTCA
>JBEIOW010000489.1:0-2302 GCA_040377385.1 Bacteriovoracaceae bacterium
GCTACGAGCGGAGCATGGGTTACCGATGTTCAAGCCTCAGGAATTTGGCCGGCTTCGCACTGCCCGAGAGGCGGAACAACTCCTGCGCGCAACTTCGGCGCGTCAGGTGGTGGAAAGTTATCTCAGCTCATCGCCGGGAGATTCTTCTCCACTCAGAGAATTCGTGTACGAGCTCGCTGATCTTAAAATTTTTAGTGCGGAAGCCATCTTCAACTCCAGCGCTACATTGACCCCTGAGATGAGGCGCGAGGTCTCGCGCTTCCTCGTTAATTTAAACGCGGCCTGGAGCCTAGAGGACTTGATCGAAGAAGAAGACCAGCCTGGCAGGCGCGAAAATCGACTCTCGGAGGTGGCGCTTTCGTGGGTGAACGAATTCATGGAAGTCAGTGTGGATGCGACCGCAACCGCTCCGACTCGCGCCGAGGTCGAGGAGCTGAGGAGCTTCACCCGTGAGGGCCGGCCTCTGGGCTCTGAGGAGCAGAGGATCAGGCTCGCGAGAACGATTGACCACTTAAAGAAAAAACAAGTCCGTGACAACCGTGAACTCTTCGAAGGAATCGTCCAGGAGTCGATACGTTTGCTGCAGGAATCGCTTAGCGCAGCACTGGAACAATCGGAGGTTCTGTGCGACCTGCGCGACTACTACAATCGCCGGGCCCAGTCCGTGGTGACCGAGGGAACCTTGCAGACTTGGCAGGCACAGGCGGAGTCGGGGTTGACGTCGAGAGTACTGCCGGAGATTCCGCAACAGCTCAGGCAGCAGTTGCTAGCGGAGACCGGCCGCTGTCGAGTTGAGTTCAAGCCTGCAGAGCAGGACTATGCTGCACAACCGTCGATCGGGCCCACAGAAGGCAAGCGCAATCTGGCCGGGCAGGTCAACGAAGCGATCGGTGAGTTGCAGCTCTGCAGCCGTGAGACGCGTCCCTCGGACAACGTCCGCATTGACTCGGCCGGGGATGGGGTGATCAGCCTCTCTCCGAGCACGCTCGTCTACGGGAACACCGGGATCTACTTTCACGAGATCGGGCACTGCTACTCCAAGGCGCTGAAAAAAATGAGCTTCGATCCACAAACCAAGGCCCGAGTCGAGGGTCTGCGGTCTTGCCTCGCCTCCATGCACGCGGGAAGTAAGCAATACGTCGAGGAAGACTTCGCCGACTGGCTTTCGGTCAGGCTGTCGCCGGAAAGCTCTAACTTCGGTTGTTACCTGATAGACTTCGCCGCGACTCATCCGTACGCGGCGCGCAGCTCGCTCTACGATTCGGATCCGGCTGACAAGCATTCGAACGTGCTCTTCCGGGCCATCCACATGCACCTCGCTCGGGGGCTCGAGCTCCATCCGTCCTGCTCTGCGATCATGCGCCAAAAAGTTGAGAGGCCCGTCGCATGTGGGTTTTAATCTCCGTGCTGCTCGCGAGTGCCCAGGCCAACGTCTTCGTTTTCAGCGCAAGGCCCTACCAGTCGCGGCTTGCGATCACCAACGAGGCGCTCACGTTTTCTTCCGTGCGCCTTAATAAGGACATCACCCTGAATCCGTGCACGAGGCCCTTGGCCCGGGCCCTCAACACGAAGGTTTTCAAGAGCGTGATCGGGAATCGGGAGCTCGGTGGTCCAGCGGTCACGGTAGACGGGGTTGAATTTTTTCTAAAAAGAGAACTCGACTCGACGACGTTTTTCACTAACCTCGACTACCAGGTCATGGCCATCGACATGAAAGCGCGGAGCACGTGCAAACTTCAGAAATGATCGAGCGGGTGGCTACTTAACTTTTAATCCCGACAATCCAGCAAACGCGTTGTTCTTAAACGCCGGTTGCGCAGGCATCTTCGGCATCGGGCGAGACCCGCCACTTGAAGATGTGACACCCTCGGGGCGTGCGTCTGCTTTACACGACAAAGAGACGCGCTTGCGTTCCATATCCACACCGATGACTTTCACCTTGAGCTCCATGCCGACTTTAAGTTTGTCGGTGGCATTCTCAACGAAGGTGTCTGAGATTTGTGAGATGTGAAGGAGACCATTCTCTTTAATCCCGATATCAACAAAGGCACCGAACATAGTGATGTTGGTGACCACACCTTGATACCATTCGCCCATCTTGAGATCTTTAAGGTCCGAGATGCCTTTGGCAAACTCAACGCTCTTAAAGACAGTCCGTGGATCTTGGGTAGGAGCGCGCAAGCTCTTGGCGATATCCGTGAGTGTCATTTCGCCGATTTCTTTTTTGAGCTCAGGGTCTTTCTCAAGTGCGTTTTGTAATTCGCGATCGTTGACCAAATCAGCAATCGCCTTGCCTTTCTTA
>JBEIOW010000027.1:0-11026 GCA_040377385.1 Bacteriovoracaceae bacterium
CGCGCGGAGATTCTCTTCCATTTGCTCCGCGCGGCTATCGACGACGAATACAATGCCGTCGACGCCTTTGAGGATGAATTGCCGAGACGTCTCGTAGAACGTCTGGCCAGGAATAGAGAAGAGGTGAAACCTCGTCTTCATTCCGCGTACCTCCCCCACCCACAGGGGAAGAAAGTCGAAGAAGAGTGTGCGCTCGGTCTCGGCGCCAATCTTCATGAGTTCCCCTGGCTGATCCGCCTGGGTGTGCTCGTAAACGTAAAGGAGATTGGTGGTCTTCCCGCTCAGGCCCGCGCCGCAGTAGATGATTTTGCAGTGCACTTCCTGGGTGGCATTATTGATGAAGCTCATCTCAGATCACCTCCCGACGATGGAGCATGGCTTTTCCGAGAGTTTGGCGATCGGTGTATTCCAACATTCCGCCCACGGGGATTCCGTGGGCAAGCTGAGTGACGCGAATTCCCATCGGGCGCACGAGCCGGGAGAGATAGAGCGCGGTTGCCTCGCCTTCGACGCTGGGATTGGTCGCCAGAATCAACTCTTGGACCGGCGGCCCAAAGCCCGGCATCGTCGAGCGGTTGAGTCGGCCGAGGAGTTCTTTGATTTTGAGCTCTTCCGGGCCGATCCCATCCAACGGTGAAAGGACGCCGTGCAAAACATGGTAGAGGCCCCGGTGCGAACCGGATTGCTCCATAGGGAGGACGTCCGAAGGGCGTTCGACCACGCAGATGATGGAACTCTCTCGCTGCGCGTTCGCGCAAATCCGGCAGGGATTGATATCGGAAAAAGTGAAACAGCTTTCGCAAAGGCCCATCTTCTCTTTGGCCTCGATGAGCGCTTCCGACAGCGCGCGAGCGTAGGAAGCGTCTTGCTTGAGAATATGGTAGGCCAAGCGCGTCGCCGTTTTTTCGCCGACGCCGGGGAGCTTCGAAAGCTCAAAGATAAGGCGTGAAACAGGATCATGCATGAGAGGGCCGCTCCTCTTCGGGTGAGCTGGTCACGAGTTCGATCGGTCCGAGCTCGCCCCCAAAAAGCGTCCGAGCTTCGTTCAGGATGGGATGATTCTGCGCGGCCTGGCGCGCGCTCACTTCACGAGCCAGAGTTTCTTTCTCCCGGCTGGAGGCAAGACTGACGACACCTTCCTTGAGCTCAGATCGAATTCGTACGGGTCGTCCGAAGTAAGCGCGAGCCTCTTGGTTGACCTGATCGGCGTAGGTGCGCCCCTCGAGCTGCTTTTTGTAGGACTCTCCATCACCGGTAGGAAAGGCGAGCAAAAGAGTGTTCTCATCGTCACCCGTGAGCGTACCCGGGAGATGTTCACAGTGAGCGTTCTCGAGCAGGGTCGCAAGAAAAGGACGCTTCGAGCGAACGTGAGCGATAAAGCCCTCCCACGTGGCATTCAGGTTGGGCCCGGACGGGACCGTCGACGGAACGGCTACCGGCGAAGCGGGTTGAGATCGGGGGGGAGCGGACGAAGATTTACTCGCTGGTGCACTCAGTGAAGCGAGAATTTCGGAGGCTCGCGTCGAAGTGGGCGTATCCGCTCTCACTTCTGGAGTTGGACCGGATGAAGTCGTCTCTGCGCGTTTTACGTTGGGAGCAACAGGAGCGGGGGAGGGGAGGGGACGGGCCGTCACTTGTCCACCGGAGCTGCCTTGAGGTGTGGCTCCACCTTCCGCTTCGACCGTAACGAGAGCGTCAGCGAGCGCACATTTGATGAGCAGAACGTCGAGTACGATCTTAGGCTGAGGGGAACGTGCGATCCACTCCACTCCCTGATGCAGCGCTTGGAAGATCAGTTCAAGTTCGCTCAGCTCACGGAGAGCAGCGAGCTCGGTGAGCTCGGTCCATTCCTCGTCCGAAAATTCAAGTGAGGTCGACCGCGGGACGTCCGCACGGATCAGGATCGCGCCGTAAAGGAATTCAATCAGGCTGCGCGCGAGAACCTTGAGGTCATGTCCTTGTTCGAAGGCGGCATGGACACGTTCTAAAGAGGCACTGGCATTCCGCGAGAGAACGCCGCGCAAGATACCGAGAATCAGCTGACTCTCGACTAGGCCGATGGACTCGCGGGCGCTCGCTGCCGTGATGTGATTTCCAGAATAGGCGATCACCTGATCGAGAAGAGAGAGGGCATCCCGCATGGAGCCCTCTGCGGCGCGCGCGATCATGGAGATAGCGGCAGATTCCGCTTCGATCTTCTCCGAAGCGAGAATGTGTGAAAGGTGCCCCTGAATTTGCGTGGCGTTGACTCGTTTAAGGTCAAAGCGCTGGACGCGTGAAAGGATAGTCGGGGGAATCTTATGGGGTTCAGTCGTCGCGAGAATAAAGATGACGTGAGGGGGGGGCTCTTCAAGCGTCTTCAGAAGGGCGTTGAAGGCCGCAGTCGTCAGCATATGGACTTCGTCGACAATGTAGACTTTACGCTCACCGTTGGAAGGTAGGTATTTTGCGTTTTCGCGAATCTCTCGGACCGAGTCGACTCCGTTGTTGGAGGCGCCGTCAATTTCGATGACGTCGACGCTCGATCCGGCAGTGATTTCGCGGCAGCTCGCGCAATCACCGCAGGAGCGGAGCCAGCCTGTTTTCGGATCTTCACTCGTCCAAGTCGGGTTAGGGCAGCGGAGGGCTTTCGCAAGGATGCGCGCGATCGAGGTCTTCCCGATTCCGCGCGTGCCCGTGAGCAAGTAGGCCTGATGAACGCGTCCTGTGCGGATCGCGTTCATGAGTGTGCGCACGACGGGTGTTTGCCCGACGATGTCCTCAAATTGAGAGGAGCGCCACTTGCGCGCGAGCACTACGTAAGACGAACTCACGCTGCGGATCTCCGTTCAGTTTCAGAGCCAGTTTCGAGGCACTTCCTCGATAGATTTACAGCGTTCCCACACACCATAAGTGCGCGGGACATTACTTGCCGCTGGTGGCTTAAACAAGCGAAAAGACTTGGTTTTTCGGACTCAGCTTGGGCGCAGCGCGGTAGTTTTTCGGGTGTTCCCGTGAACGCGCGAGAGATGCTCTCAGAGCGGCTTTCGAGAACGGCCAAGAGTGTCGAAAACTTGTACAGCTGTGTGTCGAAAATACGAACGCTGAGAGTCGTAATCTAAAAATCATCTATGAAACCAAGTCGCGAAGTCCGGCACGTGGGTTGCTCTTGTTCACCGTATTCTGTTCCTGTCCCCCCCTTTCCCCCTACCCCCAAGGAACAGTAAGGCCCGACCTTCCCCGGTCGGGCCTTCCCTTTTCCTGACTCCAATGCAAGACTACTCGCGATTCATTCAATTATGCATCATTACCAACTTCGCGCAAACGCAGGCACCGTTGGTCTCACGTGGAACTCGCAGGGGAAACTCAGGCGAGTGGATTGGTATGACACTGCGTCCGGACAGCCGCTGAGTCCGCTTGAAGAGAGCTCACTCTCGACATTACCTTCCGCGAGTCGTCGGATGGTCTCGCGCTTTCACCGGTATTTTGCCGAAGGAGAACCCTTCGGTGGACTCGACTGGGATGATCTCGATCTTCGGGATCTCACGGACTTTCAAATCGCAGTGTACCAAGCAATCACTCGCATCCCTCACGGTGAGACTCGGACTTACGCCTGGGTTGCGCAGCAAATCAGGAATTTCGAAGCTTCTCGAGCCGTGGGTCAGGCATTGAAGCGAAATCCATTCCCCATCCTCGTTCCTTGTCACCGCGTTGTCTCGGCAACGGATCTCGGCGGATTCATGGGAGTGACGAGTCCTGACGATCCCGAAATGCGCCTCAAGAAATTTCTGCTCGAGCTCGAGAGTCTTTATCTCAATCCACGTTTTGCTTTTTTGCCGGAGACGCTTTCGTTTAATAGCGCCCCAGCCTGAAGGACCTCAACGCGCCGCTGGAGCCGCCGCTGGCGTATCTTTGCGAAGAGCATCTCGCCAGCTTTTGCCTTCGCGTGCTCGCGGATCCAACTGTAGCTTTCTAACGGCGGCACTGTGTTCTTCGTAGGTCGAAGTGAATTCGTGCGTCCCGTCGTTGCGCGATACGAAGAACAAGTACTCCGTCGTCGCGGGCTCCAGCGCAGCATCAATCGCCTCGCGGCCTGGGTTTCCGATCGGCCCAATCGGCAGTGCAGGGATGGTGTAGGTGTTGTACGGAGTCGGGGTCAGTAGATCCTGGCGCCTCAGATTGCCTTGGTAGCGATCCCAGATACCGTAAATCGTGGTTGGGTCACTTTGCAGGCGCATCCTCTTTTTCAAACGGTTGTGAAAGACCGAGCTGATCACTGGCCTCTCCGGTGGGAATCCTGTTTCTTTCTCAATCATGGAAGCGAGCGTGAGCACTTGTTGCAGCGTGAAGCCGTGCGCTTGAGCTTTCGCTTGGCGTTCTGGAGTCCAGAAGGAAAGGCACGTTCGGGCCATCAAGCGCACCATTTCGGTCGCGCTGGTTCGCCTCGGGAATGAATAGGTTTCTGGAAAGAGATAACCTTCCAGAGTGGAAGGAAGTGGGTCGACCAGTCCAACCATGCGCATGAGAGAAGGATCCCGCGTAGCAGCGAGGAACTCCTCCTTCGTTCCGTAACCACGACGGGCAAACTCAGCAGCGATCTCAAACTGATTGTTCCCCTCGCGGACTGTGAAGGGCTGCGCGACGCTGATTCCGCTCGCGAGAGTGGAAAAAATTTCCATCGGGGACTGCTTTGCGCTCACAGAGTACTCGCCGGCTTTGATGGATGCCCACGAGCGAGTGATCCGGCCGAGCCAATGCATGAGTTTGCCGTTCGAAACAATTCCCTCCCGAGCGAGAGTGTCTGTGATCTCGCGCGGAATCGTCCCGCGCCGCACCTCCAAGATGTAGGGCTCAGCTCGGCCGCCCGAGTGAGGAGAATGTGCGAAGGAAAGAAAGAGGCCTCCGACGGAAAGCGCGGCTGCGGTACTGAGAAAGAGCAGGATGCGAAGCGCCTGGATGCCGGGAGGTGTCGAGCTCATCGGGGATCTCTATTCTTAGCGTTGATCTTAAAGTTCGTATTTACGTTGGTCTTGGCGTGGGCCTGAATGATCGAGCTTGGGTTCATCTCATTGGGATTCTAACGATTTTCTCTTTACTCGCCCAAAGGACTTTGTTACCTCCGGGTGGTCCCACCGAATAAATTGAGACTCGTCGCAGCGACAAAGCCATGACGGCGTCTCTTTATGAACCAATTCATCGCGCCAAGGCGCTTCTAGACGACGATCTAAAGATCCAATCCCAATTCAGAATCAGAAGAAGTAACCCCAAATACGAACCCGTCGTGGAGACGAGATACCGTGAAAAACCAAAAGAACTCCAACCATCCCCATCCTCGCAGACCCAGCCGCCCGCGGAGCGACATCAGTGATCTTCCGGGTGGTCAGTTACCCGACGTAGCTCGGGATCCGGTTGAGCCAGATTCCGAAAATTCGGCACCGCGTGAAGGCAAAACCATGCATCTCCGGGAATTGAAGGAGAAGAAGATCGGCGACCTGGTTGAACTGGGTCGGGAGCTTCTCATCGAGAACTCTGGCGGCATGCGTCGCCAAGACCTGATTTTTTCGATTCTTCAGAAGAAGGCCGAACGCGACGAACACATCTACGCGGATGGCGTTCTCGAGTGCCTTCCGGATGGTTTCGGTTTCCTTCGTGCGCCGGATTACAACTATCTGCCAGGTCCGGACGATGTTTACGTTTCGCCTTCGCAAATCCGCCGCTTCGGCCTTCGTACCGGCGATACGGTAAGCGGCTCGGTCCGCGCTCCTAAAGAAGGCGAGCGTTATTTCGCGCTGCTGAAGGTCGATCAAGTTAACTTCAACACTCCTGAGTTGAACGCTGAGAAAGTCCTCTTCGACAATCTCACGCCGCTCTATCCGAATCAGCGGATCAACCTTGAGTACAACCCCACCAATTACAGCACCCGGATCATCGATATGATGGTTCCGCTGGGCAAGGGTCAGCGCTGCCTCATTGTCGCGCCTCCGCGCGCCGGCAAAACCGTGCTGATGCAAGACATCGCTAACGCGATCACCACGAGCAATCCCGAGATCAAGCTCATCGTTCTCCTGATCGATGAACGTCCCGAGGAAGTCACCGACATGCAGCGCTCGGTGAAGGGTGAAGTCATTAGCTCCACCTTCGACGAACAAGCTTCTCGTCACGTTCAGGTCGCAGAAATGGTCATCGAGAAAGCGAAGCGCTTGGTTGAGAACAAGCACGACGTGGTGATCTTGCTCGACTCGATCACGCGTCTGGCTCGTGCGTACAACTCGGTTGTTCCTCCTTCCGGCAAGATCCTTTCCGGCGGGGTGGACTCCAACGCACTTCATAAGCCGAAGCGGTTCTTCGGTGCGGCTCGGAATATCGAAGAAGGCGGCTCGCTCACGATCATCGCGACGGCACTGGTCGAAACCGGCTCGCGCATGGACGAGGTCATCTTCGAGGAGTTCAAAGGAACGGGTAACTCCGAGATCCACCTGGACCGTAAGCTCATGGAGAAGCGCATCTTCCCTTGTCTGGACATCAACAAGTCCGCAACGCGGAAAGAAGAGATGCTTATCCCGCATGACATCCTGACGCGCCTATGGATTCTTCGGAAGGTGCTCCATCCGATGAACACCGTCGACGCCATGGACTTCCTGCTCGACAAGGTCCAGAAGTCTAAGACGAACGAAGAGTTCATCAAGTCGATGAGCGGCTGATCGGGACGGCTTTGCGCCCCGAACAGTACACGAGCATCGGTGGACAGGCAGTGATCGAGGGCGTGATGATGCGCTCTCCGAGATTTCTTGCCGTCGCTGTCCGCACGCCTGACCGTACTATTCTTTTGCGTCATCTCCCGTACCGAAGTGTGCTGGATCGCTATCCAATTCTTAAGCGGCCACTTCTGCGCGGGATCGCGGTCTTGCTCGAATCTCTATTTCAGGGAATGGACGCACTGAGTTTCTCCGCCAGCGTAACGAACGGTGAGCGCCCCGGCGCCGATTCGCCCGCGCCTTCATCAGCGGCGATCGCGGGATCGATTTTTTTCGCGGTGTTGATCGCGCTGGGTCTGTTCGTGGTTCTTCCTCACTTTCTGACGGCTCTGCTGGGTCTTTGGTGGGGCCCGGCGTATTCGCCCGGGCAACCGGTGTTTCATTTTATCGACGGGGCCATCAAAGCATTCTTGCTGTTGGCCTATGTCTACGGGATCGCGCAGCTCAAGGATATTTACCGGGTTTTTCAGTATCACGGCGCCGAACACAAAACGGTGTTTGCGTTCGAGTTGGGGCAGCCCCTAACGGTGGCCGCGGCTCGGAAGTGCTCGCGCCTACATCCGCGCTGCGGTACCAGCTTTCTTCTGTTTTTGGTGGTTCTGAGCGTCCTCATTTTCAGCGTGATCTTTCCCGTCATGGGCTGGGCCCGATTCTCCAGCAACGGCGCAATTAACCACGGTGCCATGGTCGCGGTGAAAGCCGCCCTGATGTTGCCGGTGGCGGGCATTGCGTATGAATTCATGCGCTACGCTGCTGCCCGTTCGGATCGAAGCTTCTGGAAGGGTGTTCTGTTTCCGGGTCTGCTCGTGCAGCGATTGACCACTCGCGAACCCACGGACGAGCAGCTCGAGGTTGCACTCGCGGCGATGCGACAAGTGCTGCGCCTCGAAAAAGGCGTCAGGGACGAGAATCGCGGCGAGGAGTTCACGATTCGACATTTGGATGAACTCGGCACGGTCTCCGCACAAGTAATGGAGTTTCCTGAGCCATGACGGAACTGCTCGCAGGGATGTTCAGCCAATTGGAAGGAGTCGAACGCCGCTTTCGCGAGCTCGAATCCAAACTCTCGGATCCTGATCTTGCGGATCGTCCGATGGAGTTCCGCCGACTCTCCCAAGAGCACGCTGGACTGCATGAGCTCATTCACGAGTATCGGAGTTCCAAACGATTGCGCGAGGAGCTCAAGTCCAACCGCGAATTGCTTGCGGAAAAGGACGCCGAGATCGCTGATATGGCCAAGGACGAGATCAAACGTCTCGAGCCAGAGCTCGCCGCGTGCGTACGGCGAATGCAGGTCCTCCTTCTTCCTAAGGATCCTAACGACGATAAGAACATCCTTCTCGAGGTGCGGGCCGGCGCCGGCGGTGAGGAAGCTGCTCTTTTTGCCGGTGAGCTTTTCCGGATGTATCAACGATTTGCCGAGAGACAGGGTTGGAAGGTCGAACTGATGTCGACGAACCCCACCGGTATCGGCGGCTATCGTGAAGTGATCGCCATGATTCAGGGTCAGCAAGTTTACAGTCGCCTCAAATGGGAAGGCGGCGTTCATCGAGTTCAGCGCGTGCCGGATACCGAAGGATCCGGGCGTATTCATACCTCCACTGTCACGGTCGCGATTCTGCCCGAAGCGGAGGACGTGGATGTCTCGATCAACCCGGTGGACTTACGGATCGACGTGTTCCGCTCGGGCGGCTCGGGTGGCCAAGGAGTCAATACGACCGATTCTGCGGTCCGGATCACGCACATTCCGAGTGGTCTCGTAGTGGTTTGTCAGGACGAGCGCTCTCAACATAAGAACAAAGACAAAGCGATGAAGATCCTGCGCTCCCGCCTTCTGGAAGCGGAGCAGGAACGGTCCGCGCGTGAACACTCCGATGCCCGACGGGTGATGGTCGGTACCGGAGATCGCAGTGAACGTATCCGCACCTATAATTTTCCGCAGACTCGCGTGACGGATCACCGCATTGGCGTCACGCTTCACCAGCTGGGCGAAGTGATGGAAGGTCGAATCGACGAGCTTCTGGATGCGATTCAGGCGCACTTTCAGGCCGAATCGCTCAAAGCGAACGGCTTGTCAGATGAGGTCGCCCGATGAGCGGAACTTGGTCGCGCGATTTGCCTCCGCGTTTCCGCGAAGCGCTTCAAGAGGCCAAACGGATTCTTTCCAGTTCTTCGGAACTGGTTTCTCGGGGGGTGGTGGATACCGAAGCCGAGCAAATTGTGATGGCGGTCGGCGGCTATCAGAACCGCTCTGAATTCGCGCTGAATCTCAATTTCCCGCTCGCGGCGGAAGCGGCGGAGAAGATCCTCCTCTTCGCGACCCGACGGGTTCAAGGTGAGGTATTGCAGCACCTTCTGGGTTCACAACAATTCCTCTCTCATTTCTATGAAGTCAGCCCGGCGGTGCTTGTGCCGAGGCCAGAAACCGAAGTCCTTGTCCTTGCTGCGGTCGAGTACCTGCGTTCAGAAGGGCGGGCGCCGAACGTGGGTCTGGAAGTGGGTCTCGGCAGCGGGATCCTCTCGATTGAACTCCTCGCGCAATTTCCTCGTCTGCGAATGGCCGCGAGCGAGCTTAGCCCAGAAGCCGCTGAGGTCGCGCGTCGGAACGCGTTGAAAATCCTCGGCCCTGGACCGGACGGGGCAGACCGCCTGACCATCCGTATGGCGCGAGACGCTAGCCATGTGTTCGAGCCGTTCGGAGCGAACGATCATGGCGACTTTCTCATCTCCAATCCTCCCTATCTCCAGTTCTCCGATCCGATGGATACCGAGGTCCGGGCGCGGGAGCCGGCCATGGCGCTCTTTGCGCCGGCGGGGGACCCCCACTTTTTCTACCGAAAGATGGCCAAAGGGGCCCGTAAGAGATTGCTTAAGGGAGGGCGACTCTTTCTGGAGATGCCGGCCTTTCGCGCGGTGGAGATCGAGCGGATTTTTCATTCCGAGGGATACGCAACCGAGACCCTCAAGGATCTGGGCGGTCACCTGCGTGTGTTGGTAGCAGTTTCGCAAGAAGATCGGTAAAACCTTCTTCATGGATAAAATGCGGATTGTCGGTGGGAAGACTCTTCGGGGTCAGGTTGCGGCAAGCGGAGCCAAAAACGCAGCGCTTCCGATTCTTTTCTCCACTCTCCTCACGGATCAGCCGGTGAACTTGAGCCGAGTTCCTAATCTCCAGGACATTCAGACGACTTTTCTGCTCCTAGAGCAGATGGGTGTGCGGGTCGAGAATCGGCTGGGTTCCAACCAGGCCACGCTCCATGCAAAGAAGCTCAATTCTCATGAAGCTCCCTATGACTTGGTCCGCAAGATGCGGGCCTCGGTGGTGGTGCTGGGTCCGCTACTCGCGCGTTACGGGAAAGCCAAAGTCAGCCTTCCGGGCGGCTGCGCGATTGGTGCACGCCCGATCAATTATCATCTGACGGGGCTAGAGCGCCTCGGTGCCAAGATTGAGCTCGAGCAAGGCTATGTGATCGCTTCGGCGTCGCGCCTTCAGGGTAACCGCGTGCCCTTTGAATTCCCCAGCGTCGGCGCGACCGAAAACGTGATGATGGCGGCGGTTCTCGCCAAGGGGGAGTCGGTGTTGGAGAATTGCGCGCGCGAACCCGAGATCGTGGATCTCGCGCGGGCGTTGCGGGCGATGGGTGCGGAGATTTCCGGCGAAGGCACGGAGACCATTCATATCCAAGGCAAAGACTCGCTGCATGGCGGGGACTTCGAGATCATGGCGGACCGGATTGAAGCGGGGACCTATCTCGCCGCCGGTTTTGCGACCCAAGGGGATGTCACGGTCACCGGGCTCGATCCGGAGCATCTCGAAGCCGTTTTAGTGAAATTCGAGGACGCTGGCGCTACGATTGAGCGCTCACCTGGAAAAATCCGTCTCATCGCTAACGGTCGTCCGAAGGCTGTCGATGTGACGACGCTCCCTTTTCCTGGATTCCCGACCGATATGCAGGCGCAGTTCATGGCTGTCATGATGGTGGCCGAAGGGGCTTCCGTCATCACCGAAACGATTTTCGAGAATCGCTTCATGCACGTTCCAGAGCTGAATCGACTTGGTGCCGATATCACGATTCGCGGGAATGCCGCGTTGGTGCGTGGAAAAGACAAGCTCGTGGGAGCGCCGCTCATGGCAACGGATCTGCGAGCGAGCGCGAGTTTGATTCTCGGTGGCCTGGTCGCCGAAGGAACGACAGAAGTTCGGCGGATCTACCACTTGGATCGCGGCTACGAAGGCATGGACAAGAAGCTCCAAGCACTAGGTGCTCAAATCGAGCGCCTGCCGGAGTAAG
>JBEIOW010000421.1:0-2732 GCA_040377385.1 Bacteriovoracaceae bacterium
CGTTCAAACCCCGCCACCTATACGGGTGTGTTCAGCTTCATTCGCGAGCTTTTCGCCAATCTCCCTGAAGCGCAGATCCGCGGCTACGCGCCAGGACGCTTCTCCTTCAATGTAAAGGGCGGCCGATGCGACGCCTGTGAAGGAGATGGCACGCGAAAGATCGAGATGCACTTCCTTCCGGACGTCTACGTCCGGTGCGAAGTCTGCAAAGGCCGCCGCTATAATCGGGAGACACTCGACATCCTTTACAAAGGCAAGAGTGTCGCGGACGTGCTCGAAATGACCGCGCAAGAAGCCTATGGGTTCTTTGATGCGGTTCCCTGGATCAAGGCTCGCATGAAGGTCCTAAACGACGTCGGGCTCGGCTACATCACCCTTGGCCAAAGTTCGACCACGCTCTCCGGCGGAGAGGCCCAGCGGATCAAGCTCTCCAAAGAACTCTCCAAGCGCGGAACGGGGCGAACCGTTTACATCTTGGATGAGCCTTCAACGGGTCTGCATTTCGACGATGTAAAGAAGCTGATCGCGATCCTTCAGATGCTGGTGGAACAAGGCAATACCGTGATCGTGATCGAGCACAACCTCGACATCATCAAAGTTGCCGATCACGTGATTGACCTGGGCCCTGAAGGAGGAGGCGGCGGCGGACGTATTCTCGCGGCTGGCACTCCTGAAGACGTGGCGGCGAGTTCAGAAAGTGAAACTGGGCGGTTTCTGAAAAAGGCGTTGAAGCGCGGCCGCGCCCGCTGAAACCATCCCGCAGAATAAGAAAAAGCGCCCGAGGCCACAGGGCTCCGGGCGCTTTCCTTCAATAGGCTAAAACAGCTCAGTACTTGATGAGCGCGATGACGAACGCGTACAGGACGAGCGATTCGATCAGAGCAAGACCGATGATCATTGGAACGAAAATCTTAGGCTGAGCCGCTGGGTTGCGCGCGATGCCGTCGAGCGCAGAAGCCGCCGTTTTCGCTTGGCCAAGGGCGCCGCCGAGAGCCGCGATGCTGATCGCGATTGCAGCTCCCCAGCTGCCGATGCCGCTCGAAGCAGCAACTGCGCCCTCTTCGGCGGCAAGAGCCGCCATTGGAGCGAAGAAGGCCACCAGAGCCAAAATGGATTTCAGGAACGTCATACAATCATCCTTTCTTAGTGGTCGTGCGAAGCCGACAGGGAAATGTAAACCATCGTCATCAACGTGAAGACGAAAGCTTGCATAAACGAAACAAACACCCCGAGACCCATAAAGATCACCGGGATGAAGATGGGAGCGAGGTCTGAGAAACTCGCCAAAACTGCATGGTCAGCCGTCATGTTCGCTCGAAGACGAATGCCAAGCGAAAGAGGCCGGAAAATATGTGACGCCAGCTCGATGATCAACATCAACGGGGCAAGCCAGAGAACAGGACCAAGAAAATGCTTCAGGTACGCAGCTCCGTGCGCCTTAAATCCAACCAGATTATAAAAGATGAAGGCGAACAAACCCATCGCCAACGTCTGATTGATATTGTCCGTGCTTCCACCAAATCCCGGAATAAGACCCATGAGATTGCAGAAGAAAATATAGACAAAGATCGTTGCGAGGAGAGGGAAGTAGATCAGCGCCTCATGGTGCCCCAGCACCATCTGAGTCATCCCATAGAGCTTCTCAGCAAGAATTTCGAAAAAATTCCGGTACGTGAGTTTTTCGTCTGGAATGATTCCGCCGCCCGGACTTTTCATGCTCGAAGTGAGCTGAAGTCGCGCAACGAACGTCGTAACGATCAAGAGCAATGCGACAACTGTCGAGCTCAGAACATGAATCGGCACCTGCTCCAGGCCTGGAACCGATTGAAGGAAATAATTCGCTGAATGTCCGCCGGCTGCTGCCATGAAATCCTAGCCTAATTCCGAATTTCTTTATTATTTTGACGATGCCAGACTAAACCACCACCAATTGGCACTACGACCAGAGTCGCGGAAGCCATCAGAATGCCGGTCATTGCCTTTTCTCGACCGGCCCAAACAACCATACCTAATAAAGCGAAGCAAGAGAGCTTTAGGCTCAATCCTAAAAAGATCCGAAGCAAAACACGGGTTTCCTCGGCTGGAGCAACACCCACTCGCTGCTGGAGCATCCCCTCCACAAGGAGCGCAGTTCCGAGAAAGCCGAGGTTGGCGAAAATCCAAACGCCCGATCCCCAAAGTAGATTCACGATCGGGTTGGGGGACGCAAAAACGCTCACCGCGACCAATGCCACCCACCAAATCAATGCTGCCCAAAGAAATGGGGGGAGCGCTTGTCTTAAATTCATTTACGAAAGTCTCGCTTCACGAGCAGATAAACCCTGAAAATCGCGATCGCTAAACCAAGAACTGCCGATAATGCGGAGAGCCAAAGCGGCCATCCCCAGTTCTCGTGTCCCCAATAGCCAAGACCTGCAAAGCCGAGTGAAAGCCCGGCGACTTCGCTGACAATGATCCCAAACAATCCAAATTGCCGCGCAGACTCTCGATCAAGGCCCAACATCATTCACCGGCTCTTCTGACTTTGTCGTTGGCGGATTCTAGCTAACCGGATCTTGATGACATTCGGAGAAGGGTAGCTCGTCAATAGCGCCTGGAACTGTGCGTAGGCCTCATCCAGCTGCTCCATCTCTTCGAGACATGCAGCGATCCCGAACTTCGCTTCTGGGACCCACTGGCTTGCGCTAAAGCGCTCAATAAATCGGCGATAGGCGTCCATCGCTTCCTGAAAG
>JBEIOW010000435.1:0-2648 GCA_040377385.1 Bacteriovoracaceae bacterium
CATGCCGCCGCGGGCGGTGAGGATCCCCTCGGCGACCGACATCCCGTGGATGTCTTCGGGTGAGGTTTCGACGCGAACGAGGATGACTTTGCGTCCGAGTTCTTTGACCCACTTTTCGGCCGTGTCCGGATCGAAGACGACTTGCCCGGAGGCAGCGCCGGGGCTGGCGGGGAGTCCTTTGCAAAGGACCTTTTTTTCTGCTTTCGGATCCAAGCCCGGGTGAAGGAGCTGATCGAGCTGTTCGGGCTGAATGCGGAGGATGGCCTCCTCGCGCGTGATGAGTTTCTCGCGGACCATGTCGATCGCGATCTTGAGTGCAGCGGGCGCGGTGCGCTTGCCGGAACGCGTTTGGAGCATGAAGAGCTTGCCGCGTTCGATCGTGAACTCGATGTCCTGCATGTCGCGGTAATGCTTCTCGAGCTTTTGGTAGACGCGCACGAGCTCCGCATAGGGCTTCGGCATCAGCTTCTCGAGCGTGAGCTTTGCTTGGTCGGCGGCCGAGGCCGAGCCGGTGCCGGAAGTAACGATGGAGGATTTATTGATCGGTTGCGGGGTACGAATGCCGGCGACGACGTCTTCGCCTTGGGCGTTGACGAGGAATTCGCCATAAAACTTCTTCGTGCCGATAGAAGGATCGCGGGTGAACGCCACGCCGGTCGCGCAGTCGTCGCCGAGGTTGCCGAAAACCATGGACTGCAGGGGGACGGCGGGGCCCCAGCTTTCGGGTTTTTCGTTTCGGCGGCGGTAGGTTATCGCGCGCGGGATCATCCAGGAGCAAAAAACGGCTCCCATCGCACCCCAGAGCTGATCCCACGGATCTTCCGGGAAGACCTTCCCTTCGAAACGCACGATCTTCTTGAACTCACCGACGAGCTCTTTCAGGTCTTCGGTAGTGAGATCGGTATCGAGCTCGACTCCGCGTTCGTGCTTTTTGTCCTCAAGAACGGCTTCAAACTTGTTGGCATGGATGTCGAGCACGACATCGGAATACATCGTGATGAACCGGCGGTAGCTATCCCAGGCAAAGCGGGCGTTGCCGGATTCTTCAATCAAGCCCTGCACGGTTTGGTCGTTCAGGCCGAGGTTCAGGATCGTGTCCATCATGCCCGGCATCGAGGCGCGCGCGCCCGAGCGGACGGAGACGAGGAGAGGCTTCTTGGCGCCTCCGAACTTGCGCTTCATCACGCGCTCGACTTTAGACATCGAGAGACGGACTTGAGCGTCGAGGCCCTTGGGGTAGGTTTTCTTCTGGCTGTAGAAGAACGTGCAGACTTCGGTCGAAACCGTGAAGCCCGGAGGAACCGGCAGGCCCAGTCGGGTCATGCCGTGCAGGTTCGCGCCTTTTCCGCCCAGGAGTTCTTTCTGCTCTTCGCGTCCCTCGGCTTTGCCGCCGCCGAAGGAGTAGACCATCTTGGCTTTGGGACCGAGGACCGCCATGGGCGACTTACTCGCCCCAGTTTTCGAATTTCTCGTCGAGGTAGGCGACGAGGTTTTCGGAGGAGATTTTTTCTTGGGCCATGGTGTCGCGGTGCCGGACGGTGACGGTGTGGTTGGAGAGAGTGTCATAGTCGATCGTGACTCCGTAGGGGGTTCCGATTTCATCCTGACGCCGGTACCGCTTGCCGATCGAGCCGGCTTCGTCGGTGGTCGTCCGGTACTTCTTCTTCACCGACGCGAAAAGCTTGTCGGCGTACTCCATGAGCTCGGGCTTCTTCATCAGCGGGAAGATCGCGGCCTTGTAAGGCGAGAGTTTCGGGTGAAGGGAAAGCCAGACGCGGTCGCCGTCGGTCCGGTAGGCGTCGACGAGGGAAACGAGTAGGAACCGGTCGCAGCCGACCGACGTTTCCACGATGTACGGCAGGTACTTCTCTTTGCCGGCTTCATCGAAATACTGAAGGCTTTTGCCGCTGAATTCCTGGTGGCGGCCCAGGTCGAAGTCCGAGCGGTTGTGCACGCCTTCGAGCTCTTGCCAGCCGAATGGGAATTCGTATTCGATGTCGAACGCGGCTTTCGCGTAGTGAGCAAGTTCGCCCGGTCCGTGCTGGTGGAAACGCAGCTTGGCTTGGCGAATGCCGAGGTCCTTGTGCCACTGGATCCGGTCGTGTTTCCACTTTTCGAACCAGTCCATATCGGTGCCGGGTTTGACGAAGTACTGCATTTCCATCTGCTCGAACTCGCGGGTTCGGAAGATGAAGTTGCCGGGAGTGATCTCGTTCCGGAACGCCTTGCCGATCTGTGCGATCCCGAAAGGGATCTTCTGGCGCATGGACTGCTGAACGTTCAGGAAGTTCACGTAGATGCCTTGCGCGGTCTCGGGGCGGAGGTAAACGACCGCCGCCGAATCTTCGAGCGGACCCATATGGGTCTTAAACATCAGGTTGAACTGGCGGGCTTCGGTCAGGGCGACCTTCTTGCAGTTCGGGCATTTTTTGGCCGCGAAAAGTTCGGGGTCAATCTTGTCGGCGCGGAAGCGGCCTTTGCACTCTTTGCAGTCGACGAGAGGATCAACGAATCCGGAAACGTGACCGGAGGCTTCCCAGACCTTCGGATGCATGAGGATCGCGGCGTCCAGGCCTTCGATATCTTCGCGATCCGTCATCGCGCGCCACCAGGCTTCTTTCACGTTGCGCTTGAGCTCAATGCCGAGC
>JBEIOW010000213.1:0-4746 GCA_040377385.1 Bacteriovoracaceae bacterium
CAGCGCTTCAAAGCCCATCTTGGCGCGGTAGTGTTCGACGAGAAGTTCGATTCCCCTCGGGGAGATCGCGCCGCCCAGTGCGCCGCTCTTGTTATAGCCCTGGAAGATCCAGGGACTGAGCTTCACGGAACTAGGAGCAAGCAACAGGCTGTTGGCGAGCGCACCCGTAATCGGGACTTCGCGCTCTGCTTTGCCACCAAAGCGCAACGCTTGTGGGGTCACCTCTTCAAAGCGAATCCGCGCGACCTCGCTCACGAGTCCGCCAGTCTCCAGTAACGTCCAGAACAGAAGCCGGTTTCGGGACTCGATCTCCGTGGTCATCGGTAGCGACAGGATTGCCTGGCGCAAGGATTCGTAAGGAATGACCACCGGAACCCGCTCGAGCTTCTGCGGCGTCGGAAGACGATCGGAGACATCGAGCGAGAATTTCTTTCGGCTGGTGAGATAACGAAGCATCCGGCGCAGAGTCAGGAGCTTTCTGCGGCGCGTGTTTGTACGGAAGCCTTTTGCCTTCAAATAGCCGTGATAGCTCTCCAAGTCATCTCGAGTGAGTGCGACGAGCTCAACCGGCTCGGTCCCGAGGCCCGACTGCAAGAACTCTTGAAGCGTGTTGAGGTCCGAGCGGTAGTTGGAAATCGTATTGGCGGATTTTTGCGTGCCCTCGAGGTAACCGAGGAAGCTTTTCATGGCCTCGTTGAACCGCAGAGAGGATTTCACGGGCGGCTTAACGCTGGAGCGTAGCTTCATAAGTTGACAGGTCCTCGAGTCCCGAATATTACGGACAGGATTTCGTAACTGTCAAGAATCAGTGGGGAAATTTCTCGATTTCCAGTCTACATTCATGACGCGTTACCGAGTCGTCAACGGGTGACGCTCCGGGGTAGTCACAATGAGCGCTTTCTCAACGCAGTACTTGATCGCGTCTGGCCGATGGACCGATCGAAAGGAATGTTTTCAAAATGATTCATAGTAAGAAATCTTTGCGCCTCTTGGCCGTCGCCCTCACTGCGGCTGCTGTAGTCGGCGTTTCCGCCTGCAAGAAGTCCGCGACAAACACCTCCTCTACCGCCACGACCGGCGCCGAAGTGATCAAAATCGGCGAAGTCGGATCGATGACGGGAAGCGAAGCAACCTTCGGCACCTCCACCCATAACGGCATTGAGCTTGCGATCAAGTAGGCGAACGAGGCCGGCGGCGTTCTCGGCAAAAAGCTAGAGCTGATCGCGATGGACAACCAAGGGAAGCCGGATGAAGGCGCGACCGCGGCGACGAAGCTGATTACGCAGAATCAAGTCATCGCGCTCCTTGGCGAAGTGGCGAGCTCCCGCTCTCTGGCAATGGCTCCGATTGCGCAGCAGTACAAAGTGCCCATGATCTCCCCTTCCTCCACGAACCCTAAGGTCACGGAAATCGGCGATTACATTTTCCGCGTGTGTTTCATCGACCCTTTTCAAGGCATGGTCATGGCGAAGTTCGCGCGTGAGACACTCAAGGCCAAGAATGTCGCGATCCTTCGTGATGTGAAGTCCGACTACTCGATGGGTCTCGCTGACTTCTTCGTCGACACCTTCAAGAAGATGGGCGGAGCCATCGCCGTCGAGCAGAGCTACAGCTCGGGCGACGTCGACTTCAAAGCCCAAATCACCGCGATCCGCGCAAAGAAGCCTGACGCGGTCTTCGTGCCTGGCTACTACACGGAAGTCGGCCTGATCGCTCGCCAAGCAAAAGAACTCAGCCTCAACGTTCCCCTCATGGGCGGAGATGGCTGGGATTCACCGAAGCTGACCGAGATTGGCGAAGCCGCTGTCGTGGGCAGCTACTTTTCCAACCACTATACGCATGAGGACAAGTCTGCGAACGTGCAGAAGTTCATCGCGGACTTCAAAGCCGCCTACGGTGTGATTCCCGATGGCCTCGCGGCCATGGGTTACGACGCCGCGCTTGTTCTGATCGACGCGATCAAACGCGCCGGTACGACCGAGAGCAAGGCGCTTCGTGACGCGATCGCAGCGACGAAGGACTTCCAGGCGGTCACGGGCAAGATCTCGCTGAACGAAAAGCGTGACGCCGTGAAGTCAGCCGTCGTTCTCAAAGTCGAGAAAGACGGATTCAAGTACCAAACGACGGTTCAGCCTTAAGGCCTTATGCTGGAGTTCATCCAACACCTCGTCAACGGACTCTCCCTCGGTAGCATCTACGCGCTCATCGCGCTCGGCTACACGATGGTGTTCGGTATTCTCCAGCTGATCAACTTCGCCCACGGCGAGGTCTACATGATCGGAGCTTTCATCGGGTATTACTTTGCCCGCTGGATCGGCTTCAATCAGGACCCCTCGCTGTGGGCGCTCTTGTCTACACTTTCGGTCTCGATGATCGGCTGCGCGCTGATCGGTTTTCTGATTGAGCGGCTCGCTTACCGTCCGCTCCGCAAAAGCCCGCGGATCAACATCTTGATCACCGCCGTGGGCGTCTCGCTCTTCTTGCAGTTCTCGGGGCAGCTGGTCTTCGGCAGCGATCCTAAGTTCTTTCCGCAGGTCTTCCAACCGAGCGGCGACTGGTCGATCGGCGAGCTGAAGATCAATCCCCTTCAGGTCTCCGTCTTCGTCATCTCCCTCGTCTTGATGGCGATTCTGCAGTTTGTGATCTTCCGTACTCGCCTCGGCCGCGCGATGCGCGCGGTGAGCTTCAGTCACGATCACGCGAGTCTGATGGGAATCCCGACCAACAAGATCATCTCCGCGACGTTCATGCTGGGCTCGGCGCTCGCGGGCGCCGGCGGCGTGCTCGTCGGGCTGGTCTATCCGAAGATCGAACCCCTCATGGGGACGATGCCAGGCCTGAAGGCCTTTGTCGCCGCTGTGCTCGGCGGTATTGGCAACGTGACGGGTGCCGTCGTCGGAGCGCTCTTCCTTGGGCTCGCTGAATCTCTCGTGGTCGGCTACTGGGCGCCGACGTTCCGAGATGCGCTGGCGTTTGCGATCCTCATTCTTGTTCTTCTGTTCAAGCCCACGGGCCTCTTCGGGACCAACCGGACGGAGAAGGTCTGATGAAAAGCGTTTTCAAGGGCTCCATGCCTTGGATCCTCGGCCTGGTCGCGGTGTGGGGTCTCGAGTTTGGCGTCGCCGACGCGCTCGATCCCTACTTCTTCATGATCTTGATGTACGCGGGCATCAACATCATCCTCGCGGTGAGTTTGAATTTGGTGAACGGGTTCACCGGCCAGTTCTCGATGGGGCACGCAGGCTTTATGTCGGTGGGCGGTTACGCCGCAGCCTATCTCTCGTTGCTGGTCGAGCAATCCAATCCGGAGTTCATGGCCACGGGCCTGGGGCAGACCGTCGTTCTTCTGGGCTGCCTGCTCGCGGGCGGGCTATTGGCTGCGGGCGCTGGCTATTTGGTCGGCCTTCCTTCTCTTCGCCTGCGTGGGGACTATCTCGCGATCGTCACGCTCGGCTTCGGCGAGATCATTCGCGTGGTCATCCTGAATATCGAAGCGATCGGTGGCCCGCGCGGCTTGCCGAACATTCCCGCGCTAGCGAGCTTCGGCTGGCTCTACACTTGGGTCGTGATCACTGTCTACTTCGTCTGGCGCATCGTGCGCTCAGCGCGCGGACGCGCGTTCATGGCCGTGCGTGAGGACGAGATCGCGGCGGAATCCATGGGCGTGAACACGACGAAAATGAAGGTCTCGGCCTTCGTCATCGGCGCGTTCTTCGCGGGTGTGGCCGGAGGCCTCTTCGCGCATTATCTGCGCTACCTCAATCCGCAGGCTTTTGACTTTAACAAGAGCTTTGAGATCATCATCATGGTCGTGCTCGGCGGGATGGGGAGTGTGACCGGTTCAGTCGTCGCCGCCGTCTTCCTCACGTTCATTCGCGAGGCGCTCCGTTACCTCAAGGACTCGGGCTTCACTCAGCTCGACTATCGCATGGTGATTTACTCGCTCATGTTGATCGTCTTGATGCTGACCCGGCCGAACGGGATCTTCGGCACCAAGGAACTCCGCGATCTCCTCCCTCGCTCCTGGCGTCGGAAGCTCGATGAGGATCGATTCGATGGAGGAGCGAAGGCATGAATGCCCCCGTGACCTCTCCTTCCACGCCCGTCTTGCAGGCCGAAGCACTCACCATGCAGTTTGGTGGTTTGAAGGCCGTTAACGCATTTAGCCTCCGCATCGACGCGGGCATGATCTTCGGGCTGATCGGTCCGAACGGCGCAGGTAAGACCACCGTCTTCAATATGCTGACCGGTGTCTATCAACCGACGTCAGGCACGATCAACGCCTTCGGTAGCGCGATGGTGGGCTTGCGGCCTTACGAGATCACCTCGAAGGGCCTCGCGCGTACTTTCCAGAACATCCGCCTCTTCAAGGATCTGAGTGTTCTCGACAACATCCGTATCTCGCTGGACCACCATCCGGAGCGCCGGAAGTTTGGCTTACTCGCCACTGTGCTTCGCCTTCCGGCGGTCGTGGCCGAGGAGCGTCGGGTCCACGCCAAGGCTCTCGAGATCCTCAAGATTTTCAATCTCGAAGCGCGCAGCTTAGAGCAGGCCAAGAATTTGCCCTATGGCGACCAGCGCCGGCTCGAGATCGCTCGCGCCATGGCGACGGGTGCTCGTTTACTTCTCCTCGACGAGCCCGCCGCCGGGATGAACGCCCAGGAAACCACGGCGCTCATGCAGACCATTCGTCGGATCCGAGACGAGTTTGGCCTCACCATTCTTTTGATCGAGCACGACATGAAG
>JBEIOW010000548.1:0-1940 GCA_040377385.1 Bacteriovoracaceae bacterium
CGACCCGGGCCATCGAAACCCGCGCCGGCTCCCGTATTCCCAGCGGGACACCGCCCACCTGGCTTCCTCGCAGTCTATTGACCGGAGCACCCGACAAAACCACCTACTTCCAGTACCTCTACGCCGGCAGTCCATTCCCCGGTGATCCCATCCGCACGCCTGCCGAACTCACCTCACCTGCGCCTGCGATGCCAGCGACCGATCCGTATCTCGAACTTCGCATGGACCTCCCTCCCCATCTCACCGCACCGGCCGGCTATGCGCGGTACTTCGACCCGTTCAAGCCACCCTACGCGTTTGAGCAAGCGACCCTCCCCGTTACGGAACTGCTGAATGTCGTCGAGATAGAGATCGCCCGAGGCCGATCCGTTACACTCTTCCATCGCACGGAGGAAACCGGAGCGCACGACACCCATGTCGTCGTCATCTACGGCGTGGAGAGGGACAAGGGGTCGCTTCAGGTTTCCCATGTCCTCATCAAAGATTCGCGCACACCGCTCAAGAACACGCGAATGACCCGTTCGGAGTTCTTTGAATACGCGATCGGAATCGGCTACCTCCGCGACGTCAATCCGCTGACGCGATAAACGCTCCTCGATTTCAGCTCATCTCAAGACTCTCCGATCAATCAAGGATGGCCTACGCCTTGGCAGCACTCCTCTATCTCAAAACGCGGACCGGTCCGCTTCTCGCGCTTAGCTTTGCGCTCGCGGTCGTACCTTCACTCGTTCTGGCGTCGCAAGGATGGGTGGAATGCGCGAGCGGTTTTCTCTCTCCTCGCAAAGAAATCACACGCGCCGAGGGCGCGCGAGCACGGCAACAGTGCATGATCGGAAACTGTTGGGCGTTGTCCGGGCTGACGACTCTCGAGCAACTTGCGCGCACCACCCGCGGCTCCGCTCAAGAACTCTCTTCCGAGGCCGTGGCTTATCGCCATCTTCAAGTCCAAACCCTTCAACTGCTTCTATCCAACGATAGCGGCTCGGCGAAGTTCGAAGAAGGCGGCCACTTCCACACTCTGCTCAATATCCTCGCGCGCTTTGGCGCACCGACCGAATCAAGCTGGAAACCCAAAGTATCGCTCGAAAGCGGTGTGCTCGCGAACCCGCGTCTCACCTCTTTTCTCAGGCAGCGCATTTCTAGTTACCGGCGCGAGCGCGCTCTGATTCTCCTCAACAATAGAACGCCGGAAGCTCGTAGCGCCGCGCTTCAATCCGCCTTCGAGCGTGCGCTGGATGACTGCTTCGGAAAGATCGAGGAGCTGGCGGGAGGCCCCATTCCCTTCGGCTCGGGACAGGAGTGGCTACCCCAATCTGTCGGACACACGCGCTCGGTATTCCAAAGCTTCACCGCTGATGCCAACGATGCGCCCTTGGACCCAAGCGTCTTCACCGCTCCCATGTCCGCACGCTATGTCGTAAAGACGAATCCCGTAGGAGCGAGTACTGCCTCCGCCTCATACGAATCAGCGGGAGTTCGCGTTCCGGAGCGGCACGCTTGGTCGCTCCGTGCGGTCGAGTCGCCCTACTACCTCGCGACAAGCAAACTTCACCCTCAGAGCCTCTGGGAAATCGCGATCGTCGAAGTCGCCCGCGGACGCGCGGTTCAATTTGAAATCAAGGTCTCCAATGAGATGGGCCACGCGATGGTCATCGTCGGCGCAGTTCGCGACCCGATAACACTCAACCCGACCCAGATCCTTTACCTAGACTCCAATCGGCCAGGAAAGACTCACGCGATGAGTAAGGCCGTCTTTCTAAAAAAGGTGACGCGCATCACCTATCTTCGCGACGTCGCGCCTTGACCTAATCGATTCAGAGCGCGTCGACTTTGCGCAGGCGAGGCTCCAGCACGTCCCAAGGCAGAATCGCGAAGAGGTCGAACACGCTCGGGCTCGCCATCCGACCCGTCAGGCAGAGCCGCACCGGCTGCATGAAATC
>JBEIOW010000139.1:0-5858 GCA_040377385.1 Bacteriovoracaceae bacterium
GTGTTCTGGAAGTCGGTCGTCGCTGAGAGCTTCCACTTGTAAATGACCGAAGCGCGTCCCGACATGAATTGACGATCGGCATCGGAGATCCGGTTTTCGTTGGTGAAGCCCAAGCCCAGTTCGCCTTTGAGGGAATGCGGTGCTTCGTTCACGACGAGGTAACCCAAGCCAGCCTCGAGCATCGAGGCGAGTTCCATGTCAGCGAAGGGATTCCGGCTGAAACCCACCTGCGCAAATACGTCGAGCCGCTCACTGAGCGCGCGCGAACCGCGAAGCTGTGAGGTCAGGCTATTGGCGGTCTGCGCGCCGTTGGAGTCCGTCTTGAGGTAGGTGCCTTTGAACTGCATCGACCATTCGCTCGGACGATAGTTCAGCTCCGTGCCCACGCCCAGGGTGAGGGTGTCCGTATTGCCTTTGGTCAGCAGGAAGCTGAGCTCGCCGTTGCCCCAAAAGCCCATTTTGGGTTCTTCGGCACGAGCGAGAAAAGGGGCGGAAAGCAGTCCGGCAGCGAGCGTCACGAGCGTCAAAATTTTGTTCATGGGCAAGGTTTATAACCAGACTTTGGGTTTTCGCAACAAGAGACGATGAGAGAAGCATGGGGAAAGTCCTCGGACTCAGTGCATTGGTCCTTTTGCTCGCCGGCGGTCTCGCGTCTTCGGCTCCACCCAAAGCGCTGAAGGCGCCGAGGACGCTGAAGCTGTCAGACACCTTTGCTCTGAATTGGGATCCAACGCGCGCGAGCGTGGATGTGGATTTTGCACCGAGCTTCGGAGTCTTTTTGCTCCAAGGTAAATTCGGCGCAAAGTCCGGAGGCGAAAAGTTTTTCGGCCAGGTTCGCGCTCAGAAGCCGCCTTTTGTCGTCACTCCCAGCGGCGTGCAGCGCTATTGGAAACAGAACCTGCAGAGCGTCTCAAAGCTCGGAGAGGTCTCCCGCGATCTAGGTTGTCAGCAGGTCAAGGCGGGGCTCTGGCAATGCTCGCGCCTAGCGCGTGGATCCGCCGGCAACTTCGTCGCTGATCGCATGATCTGGAATCGCAACTCGGACCTGATCTACGTGCGCGTCTCCTCCAATGAGTCGCAAGACCACGCGCGTACCGCGTTGGACGGTCTGACTTGGGAGGCAAAACCATGACCTTCAAGCGCGGCTTGTTCTTCTTCTTTCTTTGGCTCATGACCCTGGTTGTGGCGGGCGCGGCTCGCGCCAATTACGACCCGTCCGATGATTTGATGAATCTCTTTGGCGGTCGGTGCGAGAGCGTGAGTGGTCCGCTGACGAGTCTCGCGGCATCTCAGTCCGGGGCTCTCAAGGAAATCGTCGAGCAGATGATGAATGATCCCACCTGCAAAGGCATGACGGGCTCGCTCGCAGCGCTGAAGGGGCTCGATTTTGATTCCATCTCTCAACAGGCAAACGCTGAACTCGGCATTACCCGTCTGCGTGATCAAGCGCATGATCTAGAACTTGCCTTGGCTTCAGAGCTCGCAAGGCCCATCGCTGAGCAAGATGACTCGTATGCCTCGTACATCTCTCTGCTTCGGACCCAGCTCAGTTCGACGCGTCTGGAGCTTCTCAAGGAGCGCTCTCGTCCGGCGCAGGTAGCGAGTGCTCGTCATAACGACGCATATCAAGCAGTGCAGTCCCTCGCTCTCTCTCTCTTTTCGCAGCTCGAAGCCAATCCCAAGTGCGCCTCTCGATATCCGGCGCTCGGCGCGCAGGTCGGCGGACAGATCGTCGCCGTCTCTTCTTTCTTTGCGAGTGCGGCGCTGGCGCCGGTCCTTCTCGCGGCCGGAAACGTGATCGAGCGTTATGTGAGTTACCTCCGTAACCGTCCACTGGCGCGCGAGTATAAGAAGCTGGTGGATTCCCGGATGTCGATGGCGATGAGCTGCGCGCTCGAGGGACTCTCATCAACATTTTGTCAGGCCCGTGATGTCGAGAAGGTCGTGCGTGCAAATGCCTTGAGTCAGCAAATGACAGACCCTTCCTGTCGTCCGCCCGTACAGAACGGTTGGGAAGGGGTCAGCCTCGTTGGTATTGATCTCCCTGCGTTCTCCGACTGGATGACCCGCGTAGCGGCAGGTTCGCAGGCAGTCAGCCCGTCGCAGGGGCAAGAAAAGAAGGAAGCGCAAGAACTTCTCAGTCTCGCCAGCAAATTCAAGTACGACATCGACGGCGCGATTTCCAAGGCGGACAGCAAGATCCGAAGCGGTGGAAGCGATAGTTCTCGTGAGGTGAGAGAGACACTTGTCTCCACGCTGGAGCAGTTCGCGTGGAACTACGGAAGTTTAACTAGTCCCAGCTTTCGGGACGATCCCAGCTGCGGACGATTCATCTATTTCTACACTGGCGGTAAGAGCAATAAGTGCAGCTACAATGGCCCTGATCGCGGCAACATGAGTTGCAAACAGTGCCTGCTGAGCGACAATACGATTAGCGACAAGGAGCCCACTTCAATCGGGGGTATGCGTGATGCGGCGACGAAGCTCCACAGCGAGGCCGTACGTCGCGCAAACGATGAGGCGTCCCTCTCCATTGAGAGCAACGCGACTCTCGTCCTAGGCCAGGTCGATCGCATGGGCAGGAACGATCGCAAGCCGATGGAATTTCTCAAAGGTGCGCAGACCTATCTCGCGTATCTGGGTGAGAAAGAGCAATTTAAGGCTGGACGCTCGGCCGACATGCTTAAGGATCTTCAGCGTCGGGTGGACTGCTCCATCGCCTTGATCGAACGCAAGCCTACCGAGCCGGGAGTCAATTGCGGAGATGTCCCTAAGCCGGATCCGGCCGCATCGGATACGCCCGAGCAAGCCAACGCCTCAGCGGGCAAGGAATTGACCTACCTTTACTCGCTTCTCAGTCCTTCACGGGATCTCTATTACGTAGCGAACAGTCTTTATGAGCTCGTGCTCCAGGATCTCGACCAGCGTCGTCGCGACGGCGGCGTCGACGGTGAGCTGGCAGTCATTCTTCAGCTCTCCAACTCCGATTCGCTGGGTGAGCTTCTAAGTCAGTTCGGTAATCCGGACGCGACTCGCGCTCAAGCAATCGCCGCTCGAGGGAGCACTACGAAATCGCTCAGTACTTTCGGTACGCTCTTCGCCGATCCACTCGTTCAGTCGATTCGTAATTACAAGAAGGAAGGATCTGAGCTCCTGGGTCTTTCGTGTATGCAAGCGCTGCTGGTGCCGGATGGGCCGAAGCTGGGCAAGCACGACATTTCTAAGGAGTGCTCTGGTACGGAGTGGTCGAGCCTTTACGACGGGAACGTCCTGAGATTTGACGAATGGAAGGGCAAGTCGTTCGAGCAGCGCGCTTGCTCCATCTATGACTTCTACCGAAAGTCGAAGCTCAAACAGCGCGCGCTTCGGGATCGCCAGATTCGAAGAAATGCGAATGAAGTCACTCCGCCTACCAATCTTCCTCCCGCGGGCGGGCATTAGACGGTGAAGTCTCGGCGAAAGCAGTCTTCCCACTTCGAAATCATCGACGGCTTCGCGCCCGAGGCGCGCGCCATGCGCCGGGAGTTCGAGAAGCGCTTTGACAAGCCGCTGGAAGGCGGTGCCGAGCGCTTTGTCTGGGATTATTGGCACGTCGAGAATCAGTACACGCTGATCCGCACGCCGGCGTACCGCTACTTCCAGGAAGCACTCTACAAGAAGTTCCACGCGCGCCTGGTGGAGTGGGGGCGGCGCAACCTGGGTTGCCACGATGTCTCGCCACCGTGGATGAGCTACTACATTGATGGATGCCGCCAAGAGTGGCACGCGGATGTTCCGCATGGTCCGTGGGCGTTCGTGTTTTCGCTCACGCCTTGGAAGACGCGCAAGTTTCGGGGAGGGGAGACTCTCATTCTGAAACCGGAGACCCTCAGCTACTGGCAAGGGCTCGACTCCCTGCGTGGCGTGGAAAAGGAGCATCTTTTGGATGCCGTTCCGTCCGAGTTCAACCGTCTCCTCGTTTTCGATCCTCGCTTTCCGCACGCCGTGGCTCCGGTCGAGGGCGTGCGCGACCCGCGCGACGCGCGCCTGGTGATTCACGGGTGGTTTCTGCAGCCTCGGCCGTTCTTCGAAGGGCCTCGCTCGCAGACGCCGTTCTTTCGTGAGGTCGAGAAGTGGAGTGGGCTCGCCATTCCGAGCCTGGAGCTGCCGGAGTGCAACGGGGTGCTCGTGAGTCGGCTTCGAATCAACGCATCGGGTCACATTCAGGCTCTCGAAATCGTTCGGCAAAACCTACGGACCCGGACTGGCGAAACCTTCCGGAATCGGGACCTGGAAAAGTATCTCGCTGAAATCTCCAAGGAATTCCGATTCAGCCGCGCAAGTGGGGTGACGACGCTGACCCTGCCTTGGCAATTCGATTAAGTCTTGGTCAGGACGCGCGTGCGTCGCCCTTTTCTCCCTCCTTTCTCAGTGAGTTTCCGCCGAGTTTCCGGTATCCCCTTTCGGAATCCCGAGGAACTACAGTCTCTCTCTTTGTAAGGAGCTCGCTCGATGTCTCTCAAGAAGTTCGTTCATGCCTTCATCGGTATGGCGTTGATCCCCATGGTTCTTTCCTGCACCAAAGCTTCGACCGAGAAGAAAGCCCTCGTGATCGGATTCAACCCGGCCGAGAACGCGGAAGTCATGGACGCGAGCGGCAAGCAGTTCGGTGAGTACATCAAATCGAAGATGGGCCTCGAAGTGAGCACCTTCGTCGCCACGGACTACACGGCGCTGATCGAAGCCCTCCGCAGCGGTCGCGTGGACATCGCGTTTCTGCCTCCCTTCAGCTTCGTCAAGGCGGAGTCGATCGCTGGCGCCCAGGTGCTCTTGAAGAGTGTGCGCCGCGGGAGCCCGTTCTACTACGCGGCCGTCATCACCCGCGTCGATAAGAACATCAACAAGATCGAAGACCTCAAGGGCAAGAATATGGCCTGGGTGGATCCTTCGAGCGCCGGCGGCCACATCATCCCGAAGGCTCAGCTGATGCAAAAGTTCGGCATCGACCCGGACACGTTCTTCAATAAGCAGATCTTCGCTGGCTCGCACGACGCGCTCGTTCTCTCCGTCGTCAACGGCACGGTCGACGCGGGCGCCACATTCGCCAACGACGCCGAAGGCACTGACGGCGCCTGGACGCAGTTCCTCAAGGGCGATGACGCAAAGAAAGTGAAAGCGATCTTCGTCACCGATCCGATCGCTGCCGATACGATGGCGACCTCGAAGAAGTTCATGGACGCCAACGGCGAGCTGGTCAAAAAACTCGTCGACACGATCTCAACGATGGATAAGGACGAGCAGGGCAAGAAGATCCTCAAGGAGCTCTACCGCGTCGACGGGATGATGGCCGCGAAGGCCGAGGACTACGATTCTATCCGCGCCGCCGCGAAGCTTCTCAAGGTCGATCAGTAAGCGCTCATGTCGATCATCGCGCGTAAACTCAGTAAGTCGTTCGACGGGGGCAAAACCTTTGCTCTCAAGGACGTCGACGTTCAAATTAACCAGGGCGAGTTCATCTGCATCATCGGGCTTTCCGGTGCAGGGAAGAGCACGTTTCTCCGTTGCATCAACGGAACGATCGAGCCGAGCTCGGGCGGGATTGAAGTGCTCGGAACCGAAGTGACGGAGTTGAAGGGCCATAAGCTCGTCGAGCTTCGGCGCAACATCGGGTTCATTTTTCAGCAGTTCAACCTGGTGAAGAGCGTCTCGGTGATCAAGAACGTCCTCGCTGGACGGATCGCTTATTCGTCCCTCTGGCGCTCGATGACGGGTCTGTACGCCAAGCATGACGTGCAGCTCGCGCGCGAAACGCTCGATTCGGTTGGTCTGCAGGGCCGTCACGAGGAGATCGCACGGAACCTCTCCGGTGGTCAGCAGCA
>JBEIOW010000339.1:0-3364 GCA_040377385.1 Bacteriovoracaceae bacterium
CGAGATGAACCACCACCCCGACGTGGCTATCGCCTGGTCGCAGGTGGAGGTCTCGGTCACGAGCCATGACGAAGGCGGCATCACCGAGTCCGACTTCGAGTTGATCGGCAAGATCGACGAGTTGGCCTAGAGCCGTCGGAACTGCTGATAGGCTCGCCAGAGTTACTGATGGAAGACGAGGACCCCGGAGGTAAGGCGCCCCTGAGCGGGCGCGAGATGCAGGTCGTGCAGGCGATGCCGGGAGCGGATGCCTCGGAGCTTCGACTGATCGAGCAGCATCTGCAGTCGATTCAGTCGTTGAGCGCGGAATTCGTCGATCACACGGATCCGATGAAGATCCTGACCCAGATCTTCCAGAGCACTCCATTCATGATCATTGAGAACAAACCGCTCCGGATGGAGTGTAACTGTTCTCGCGATCGCGTGGAGCGCGCGCTTTCTCTCGTTGGGAAAGAAGAGCTGGGCTCAATGCTGACGAAGGATGGCCAGGCGGAAGTGAAGTGCGATTTTTGCGCGAAGGCCTATGCGTTTGATCGAACGGCGCTCGAAACGATGATCCTTCGGCTGAACCAGTAGTCAGTTCAGTCGTTTAGAACGCCATCCCCGCGTGGACGAGGAAGGTGGCGTAGGAGCCGCCCAGCTCGATGGGCCCGTTAGCGCTTTGTTCGGTCGTGCCGAAGATGTCGTGGAACGTGAGGCCCGCTCCAAAGAAGAACTCATTGGAGAGCTGAAGGTCGATACCGCCGCCCAAGTGAAAGCCAAAGAGCAGCGAGGAGACCGTGCTCTCATCGGTCACACCCATGCTGGGGCGGTAGAATCCGAAGCCGACCTTGGCGTACGGAACGGCTTTGTCGAACCAAGTGAGGTTGGTGCGTAGGCCCGTCTGCAGGTTCCACTGGCTATACCCGGTCTTTTGGAGCGCGCGGTCGTGTCCAGATCGACCAAGTGAAGCCGCAAAGCCAAAGATCTCGCTGACACCGTAGGTATAATCGATCTGAAACCCTAAGTTATCGTCGAAGCGGCTGCCGAGGTCTCCCATCAGAAAGACCTGGCCGACCGCGAGAGCCACATTATGGCTTTCTGGAGCGAAGGGGGCGAGGTTGTAACGCGACTGACGCACGGATGGTTTGCGCGCCGTGGTGACGCCCTTGGAGCCGGAGGCGGGCTCTACTGCAGCCCAGCTTGGCCGGGACCAACTGGAGGTGGTCGCGGCTTGTGCGGCGACGCTACTCAGGACCAATGCCGTGAGTCCTAGCAGTCCAAACGCAACAAGGCCGCTCTTCCTGGGTAAAACCCTGGGAGCGGCCTCGTGCTGTGGACACTGAAAACCGGGACTCGCGCTATTCCAGCTGACCTGTTTTGTATTCATCCTCCCTGATTCTAGCCAAAGCTAGACGGTGAGGAAAACAGGCAATAGTTGCCGAGTCTTCGATCTAAAGGATTACTGGGTCATCGCTGGGCGGTTGTTGGCCGCCGGAGACTCTTCGAAACGAGCGAATTCGGTGCCCAGTTTCGCCTGGATGAAGCCCGAGAAGGAGCCATCGCCGTGGCGGATGATCTCTTTCAGAAGGTCGACAGACGGCTGGGTTTTCGCTTTTTTCTCGCTCTCATAGAGGAGCTGAGTGAGCGTCGACGCCGTGATGTCGTTCTTGGTCTTGTTATCGATCACGCGGAGGTCTTCACCACCCTTGATCATCTTCGCAATCTCATCGAGCGTCACGTAGCTGGACTCGTGCGTGTCGTAGAGTTTGCGGTTCTGGTACCTCTTGATGATCTTCACTTCTTTCATTGCAATCCCCCTAACAAAGTCGTTTAAATCAGAGCCCAAGTAGTTGACCGATTTGATCTGGAATGCTTTCCAGGAGCCGGACACCTATTTGCAGCCCAGGTAGTCATTCCGTTTTGGCTGCGTAGCCTTTGATTGGGCTCTCCGTCAAGAAAAGCCTAAAAAAAGCGAAACGCAGCGTTAACTCTGACTCCCCGTCCACTTGCATTACTCACCGCGACACCCCTATGCCACGATGTGTCAAGTTGACTTACCTAGCGAAATAACAACCCGCTCCAGGCTTGTCAAGTGCTGCTCTGCGAAGAAGAGCGGGTGAACCTTCGCAGATGACGCATACAGTCTAATCATATTTAGACACAGAGCGCAATAGCCGCTCTGGAAGCCGATTTCGGGGGAATATTGACCCCCCATAAGTGTCAGGAAAGAAAGATTTTAGTCGGTTCCCACAAACGTCGATCCGTCCTTCAGGGAAGGGAGTTCCTTCATGAACCAAGGTCGTCGCATTCAGTTTCGTATGGGGTGTGGAATCGGAGCAAAAGCGGGGGGGATCGCGCTTTTTGCAGTGCTCTCGGCCTGTGCCTCACAGCCTGTGACGCGGGAGACAGCCTCCGGCGGAGAGCGTGCTCCGCTTTACGGAGCGGAGACCGATGCGCAAACCGACGCGAAGCTTCAGGCGGGCTTGGTGCACCCTAACCCCAAAGGCACGGCGGAGTATCACTTCTCGATGGCCCAGGCCTACGTTGCCGAAGGCAATCCGGACCGTGCGATTGAGGAATACAAGCTGACGTTGGTCTATGACCCGCAGTCGGCGCTCGTTCACACGCGAATGGCGACGGAATACATTAAGAAGGGCAGCTTCAGTTCGGCGATGGAGGCTTGCAAAGAGGCTCTTAAGCACGATCCAAAGTTCGTGGATGCGCGGCTGATCCTTGCGGGTCTCTATTCGACGAACCGCGAAACCGCTTTGGCGATCCAAGAGTATGACCGCGTCCTGAAAGATCAGCCCCGGCACGAGGAAGCGCTGGTCTATAAGAGTCAGCTCCTGATCGAAGAGAATCGTGTTCCTGAGGCGGCGGCGGCTCTTCGGGCCTTTGTAAAGAAGAACCCCGATTCCACGCTCTCCTGGTTTTATCTCGGTAAGGCGGAATGGAAGGCGGAGCGGACGAAAGAAGCGATTCGCGCGCTCAAACGTGCGGTCGAGCTACGTCCATCCTTTAATCAGGCGGCGTTGACGCTGGGATTCCTGCTCGAAACTCAGAAGCAAATCGACGAGGCCATCTCTGTCTATCGCAGTATCTATGATCTGACCCAGGACGCGACGGCCGCGAATCGACTTTCGACGCTTTATCTGAAGCAGGAGAAGTTTGAGCTCGCGGTTCCGTACCTCGAGGCCGTTCAGCAATCAGATCCGGAAGATATGAATTCCCGGGTGAAGCTCGGTTTGGTCTACATGGAGCAGAAGAAGTACGACCGTGCCATCAAGACGTTCGAGGAAGTCCTCGCGCGTAATCCAGATTCGGATCGCATTCACTACTACCTGGGCAGTCTCTATGAAGAGATCAAGGATACGGACCGGGC
>JBEIOW010000514.1:0-2131 GCA_040377385.1 Bacteriovoracaceae bacterium
CTCAGTCCGGTGCCGGCGCCGGTCGCGGACTGCCGGACGTAGCGGACGGTGCAGGGCGTCTCGAAGCAGCCCATGTCGACGATCGGCGAGGTGCCGGCGCCGGTGTCGAGGACGCCGACGTCGTTCACGAAGCGGGTCGGGCTTTTCTGCGCAATGTCTGTATGGCATTCGATGCCCGCTTGAATCGCCAACAACCTCAAACGCAGCTTTTCAGCAAGACGATCTAAGATGATCGGCGCGCTTGATCCCACCCAGCGGGAGATCAGCATTGTTGGCGGCGGGATCTCCGGCATGTTGCTGGCGGAGAGGTTTTCGCGCGAAGGTTGGCGGGTCGAGCTATTCGAATCGACGGATCGTCTCGGTGGACTGTTGGGGACCGCGGAGACTTCGTGGGGACTGGCTGAGCGTGCGGCGCATTCCCTCTTGGCTTCGCTCCCCGTGCGTGAGCATTTTCAGCGTCTCGGACTCGGACTCGAATCAGTTGCTCCCGACGCGCGCGCGCGCTGGATCCTGACGGACGGACATCCCCGGAAAGTTCCATTAGGACCTTGGCCATTGATGAAGCTTCTATTGCGCGCGTACTTCGTGCCGGCGCCGAAGGTTGCGGATTCCGAGAACTGGTCGGTGGGTGATTGGGCTCGGCGTCACCTTGGGGAGGATGCGCTTGAGCGCCTCGTGGATCCCGGCGTTACCGGAATTTTCGGGTGTCGCCCTTCCGAACTCTCCGCACTCACCGCTTTTCCTGGAGTGCACGCGCCTCCCGGGCATTCTCTTTTGAGCTTCATGCTCGCGAAGCACTTCACCCGCCGTTCAAAGTACGCTCACTTACGTCGTCCTCGTGATCCTGAGCGGCGCATGGTCGTACCTGAAGGGGGCATGCGGGGTTGGGTTGAGACGCTCAGTCGAGAGCTGCATCGCCGACCATCGTTGACGATCCGTTATTCTCAGGAGCTACGGCAATTGCCTGATTCTCCCAACATCGCGCTCTGCGTTCCGCCGCGCACGGCCGCGAGTCTATTGGAGGCACTCTATCCAAAGTCAGCGGTGGCGCTCGCCGCAGTCCGGTCCTCCCCACTCGCCACCGTCACGGTGTTCCCTCGGATCACGGATTTTGTCGATGGGCCGCCGAAGGGAGTCGGGATGCTGGTCCCCGAGAGGGAGAAGCGGTCGATCTTGGGCGTGCTCTTCAATTCTAGCGCGTTTCCGTCGCGGATCGCAGACTCGGATCGGGTTTCACTCACGGTCTTGATGGGCGGAACGCGTGCGCCGCATCTGCTAGATCGCTCCGATGTTGAGTTGGACGAGATGATTCGCGGGGAGCTTCAGGCGCTTTTGGGGTTCCGGGGAGGGGTGCTGGACCGCGGGCCCGTAAATCGGTGGACACAGGCGATTCCGATCTACGGTCCGGAGCTCGCGCGCGCTTGGCGCCAGCTCTGGGATGAATACGCTAAACATCCGGGACGTATTGCCTTTGGGAATTGGACCGGGCAGATCAGCCTGCGCGGCATGATCGAAACCGCATCGGGACTCGTCATCTGATCCCCCGGAAACACTCGCGCCCGGATCCGATCGCATACGATCAAACCCGGGCGTCCATGTTTTAGGCGTCTTTAGTCGTCAGAAGTCTTAGAGGACTTTCTTGCCGACAGCCGAGTTCACGAGGTCTTGGGTCATCAGGATCAACACGCCCGAGTTCTTGCCCGCGGAGTCCGTGCCGACGACCGAGATGTTGCCTACGCGCTTGCCGTCGCCGTAGAAGCGGAAGGTCGCGATCGAGTCTTTGATCCCCAGCTTCACGGGCATAAAGATCCCGAAGGCTTTGTTGCCAAAGTACACGGTCATGTCCTTGAGTTGAGCAATCGTGATCGCGTAGCCAGGAAGAGCGCCTTCCGCCACACCCGGAAGCGGACGTCCGCCCGGAAGGGTGTGTGGGTCAGCAGGGTTCGTGCCGAGCTGGGACTGCACGTCTTTCGTCGCGAGTGCGACGGTGACGAGCGTGCCGTTCGACGCGAAGTCCGGGCCGAGCTCAATGTAGCTGTTCGGGAGCTTGCCATTGATTTGGAAGCGGCCGCCGGCGTCGATCACGAGCGACTTGAAGGTCACGTTGAAGAGGAAGTAATCGGCAACGTAA
>JBEIOW010000361.1:0-3129 GCA_040377385.1 Bacteriovoracaceae bacterium
ACTAGGGCAAGGGCAGAGCATTTTCCGGGAGCGCCGCTTGAAAGGAATCCGAGGGAATGGCTAAGCAAAGAAAATACATCTTCGTCACCGGCGGCGTGCTCTCCAGCATCGGGAAGGGCATTACGGCGGCTTCGCTCGGCATGCTGCTCGAGGCGCGCGGGATCAAAGTCACGATGGTGAAAATGGATCCTTATCTGAACGTCGATCCCGGAACGATGAGTCCCTTCCAGCACGGCGAAGTCTTCGTGCTCGACGACGGCGCGGAGACGGACCTGGATCTCGGCCACTATTCGCGATTCGTCCAGACAGCGCACTTCACGCGCAAAAATTCTTTCACCACCGGGCGCATCTACGACACGGTTATCCGGCGCGAGCGCGCGGGCGGTTATCTCGGCAAGACGGTGCAGGTCATTCCGCACATCACGGATGAGATCAAACGCCACATCGATGAAGCGACCGTCGACGCGGATCTCGCGATCGTGGAAGTCGGCGGAACGGTCGGTGACATTGAATCCCTCCCGTTCCTCGAGGCGATTCGCCAGATGCGCACCGAGCAGGGCGCACAGAACGTTCTGTTCGTTCATCTCACGCTGGTTCCCTACATCGCGGCGGCGGGTGAGCTCAAAACCAAGCCTACGCAGCACAGTGTGAAGGAGCTGCGCGAGATCGGCATTCAGCCCGATATCCTGATCTGCCGCACGGACCGACTCCTGCCGAAGGAAGTGAAAGATAAAATCGGCCTTTTCTGCAACCTTCCCGGTGACCACGTTTTCTCCGCCATCGACGCGGCTTCGATCTACGAAGTGCCGCTCAACCTGCACGAGGAGGGTCTCGACGAGCGCGTGGCCGAGAAGCTCGGCATGTGGACGGGACGCCCGGATATTTCGAAGTGGGCCGCGATGGTCGAGAAAGTGCGCAAGCCCAAAGGGGAAGTCGCGATCGGCATCGTTGGTAAATACACGGACTGGCGCGACAGCTACAAATCGTTGAGCGAGGCTCTCGTGCACGGCGGCGTCGCGAGCGACGTCCGCGTGAACATGGTCTATATCGACTCGGAGGAGCTCGTGAAGGGCAACACCGAGCTCCTCAAATCCGTCGACGGCATCCTCGTCCCCGGCGGGTTCGGTGAGCGCGGGGTGGAAGGGAAGATCCTCGCCATCCAGCACGCGCGCACTGAAGGGGTTCCTTATTTCGGGATTTGTCTCGGCATGCAGCTCGCGGTGATTGAATACGCGCGGAACGTCTGCGGGATCGCGGACGCGAACTCCGCTGAATTCACGCCCGACGGAAAATCGAACGTCATCGACCTCATGGAATCGCAGAAGGGCGTGACCGACAAAGGCGGCACGATGCGTCTCGGAGCCTATCCTTGCCACGTGCTTGCGAAGTTCAACGGTAAGCCCACTCAAGCCTACAAGGCGTACGGCAAGGAGAACCTCTCCGAGCGCCACCGCCACCGCTTTGAGGTCTCAAACGCGTTTCGCCCGCAGATTGAAGAGAAGGGCCTGCTCGTCTCGGGCCGCTACGTCAACAAGGAGACCGGCATCGAGCTCGTCGAGATGGTGGAGTTGCCGACGCATCCGTATTTCGTCGGTTGCCAGTTCCATCCGGAATTCCTTTCCAAGCCTCTGCTTCCGCATCCGCTTTTTGCGAGCTTCATCAAGGCCGCGAAGGAAATGGGGAAGAGCGGGCAGCGCTCTCTCGGTCTCAAGGGCGGATTGAAGAGCGACGTGAAGTCGGATTCGAAGCTCGAACTGAAAGGTTCCGTTTAAAATGTCGGCGACGTTCAATACCGAGCCGATGACCCTCATCGCGGGACCCTGCGTGATCGAGGATGACGGGCTCATCCTCGAAGTCGCGCAAGAGCTCAAGCGCCAGCTCGACGGTTTGCCGATCCGTCTCTATTTCAAGGCGTCATTTGACAAGGCTAACCGCAGCTCGATCGAAGGCTTCCGAGGTCCGGGCCTGAAAGACGGATTGAAAATGCTCGAAAACGTCCGCGTGAAATCGGGTCTACCGATCCTCACGGACTTTCACACCCCCGACCAAGCGGACGCCGTGGCCGAAGTCGCGGATTTCATCCAGATTCCGGCATTCCTGTGTCGCCAGACCGACATGGTGGCGGCGGGCGCTGAAGCCGCGCTGAAGCGAGGCCGTCGTCTGAACGTGAAGAAGGGACAATTTCTCGCCCCTTGGGACGCCAAGAACATCGTCGAGAAGATCCGCGAAGTAGAGAAGCAGGGACAGGCGGCCGGATGGCTGAAGTCTCCTCCGGCTCGCGATTGGCTCTGCCTCACTGAACGCGGCGCGAGCTTTGGTTACAATACGCTCGTCGTCGACATGATTTCTTTCCAGGCGATGGCCGCGGCCGGCGTGCCTACGATCTACGACGCCACCCACTCGATCCAGAAGCCCGGCGGCGGCGCCGGCGGCAAAAGCTCGGGCGGGCAGCGGGAGTACCTCGAAGTCCTCGCGCGCGCGGCGATGGCGGCGGGTGCGAGCGGTCTCTTCATGGAAACTCACCCTCGTCCGGCGCAGGCCAAGAGCGACGGTCCCAACGCATTTTATCTCGAGCATGTGGGGACGTTCATTCGCCAGCTGCTCGAGATCCGGAAGCTCGTCTCCACGATGCCGAAGCTTCTTCCCGAATCGAAAGGCACTTGATCGATGACGCTTTCTACGCAATCCAGCCTCGGACTAAAACTTCTCGAATCCGCCGACATTCAGGCGCGCTTGAAGAAGATTAAGCTGCTCATCCTCGATGTCGACGGCGTGATGACCGACGGCCGCATCTTCTGGCTCGAGAGCCAGGGCTGGACCCGTTATTTCCACATCAAGGACGGCTATGGGTTGAAGATTCTCATGCAGGCCGGAGTGCAGGTCGCGGTGATCTCCGGTGGCGACTCTAAGGACGTGCGCACACGATGCGAATTCCTCAAGATTCAACACGCCTTCCTGGGTGACGAGAACAAGCTGATCGCGCTCGAGAAGATCCGCGAGGCGACTGGCCTTACGCTTGATCAGATGGCCTTCATGGGCGACGACCTCTTCGATATCCCGGTGCTGGAGAAGGTGGGCTTCGCGGCGACCGTGCCGCACGCCGTTTCCGAAGTGAAGGAGAAGGTCCAC
>JBEIOW010000262.1:0-4100 GCA_040377385.1 Bacteriovoracaceae bacterium
GCACGAACTGCCGGGTCGCAGGTCAGCCCGATCGCTTTGTGGAAACAACGCTGTGCTTGAATAGGGTCAAGATTTTTTCTGTAAAGGTTCGCCATGAGAACCCAGTAGGGTTGGTGCTGTTCAATTTTTCTTGGATCGAGACGCTGGAGTTCTTTCAGACCAGTCTTCGGTCCCTCGATCTCCGCCAAAATTGCGCATCGTCCTAGTTCAGCGCCAATGCTCGGGGCGATTGCGATCAAGCCTTCGTAGAGCATCTTTCGTTGTTGTCGAGTGTCTTGACCTGACAGTCTTTCGGAGCAGTATGCGGATTGAATGGCGGCCTCGAGCTGAAATTTCCCTAAAAGCCTCAGCTCCGCAGCAGCTCGAAGGGTCGTTTCCGCGCGTGCAATCGCAGCCAAGTCCCAACGGTGGATCACTTGGTTTTCGAGCGGGACAAAGTCTCCTTCGGGAGATCTTCGAGCGTTCTTCCTGGATTCACAAAAAGTGATCAGCGCGCTCAATCCCAGTACTTCAGCCTCTCGCGGGAATGCTTCAGCGAGTAGACCGGAGAGGTAGAGTACCTCTTCGTTGAGGTCTTTCATCTTGTACTCCGCACCCTCCAAGCTATCCCAAGACAGGGAGTAGGCGGCATAGATGGCATCCAGAATATGTTCAAGACGCTCAGACAGGATTTCGTTTGGCGGAATACTAAACGGGATTCCAGACGCTTTAATTTTTTCTTTAGCTCTGACGAGTCTCTTGGCCATTGCGGATGGCGATGCCAGAAATGCGCAGGCTATTTTTTTTGATTCAATTCCAAGCACGGTTTGCAACATGAGTGGAGTTCGTACGCTTTCTTCAATTGCCGGATGCGTGCAAGCGAAGAGTAAGCCCAGTCTTGGATCTCGGATCCCTTCCCGCGAGGAGTCTTCAATCGATTCTTCAATTCGGAGAAGAAGCGTTTCCGTCGAAGCGGTTTCTACTTTAAGGTGCCGAAGCCGATCGAAAATATGGTTTTTAGCCGAGGCGTAGAGCCAGGCCTCGGGTCGTTCTGGAATTCCGTCGATCGGCCACTTCGTTAAAGCCTTTTGCAGGGACTCAGCGAGCGCGTCTTCCGCTTCCGAAATGTCTTGTGTGATCGAAGTCAGGCTCGCCAGAATTTTCCCGTAGGAATTTCTGGCGAGCCGTTCAACGAGCAGGGTGGTGCTGCTCATTTTTCAAAGAGCAGGAGGGGGGAGCGTCGGTCTAATTTCGACATGTCCATTTCCCATGGCCGGACATCGAGCTGCCCAGGCGAGTGCTTGATCCAGGTTTTCGACTTCGATGATAAAAAATCCGCCTAGCTGCTCTTTGGTGTCGGCGAAGGGCCCATCCTGAACATGGCGTTTTCCGTCTTTGAGCGATACTTGCGTGGCGGTTGATGGATGGCCAAGCCCTTCTCCACCTCTCATGATTCCTGACTCGGCAATGGCTTGGGCGTATGCAGTCCAAGCACCCCAATAGGCCTCTGCGAGTTTAGGGTCGTTCCGTTTGGACATTTCTTGGGCCGTTTCATAAATCAGAATCGCGTATTGCATTGTTTCCCATCCTATTCGAATGCGGCCACGTGGTGGAATTACCGTAGGGCCTTCTTTCCCTGTAGACGGTTGAAGAGGGGTCCGTTGGACATTCTCTGAATAAAAATAAATCCTTTAAATAACAAATAACTATAAGGCTCAGGTGGGTTCGCATGTTCAGGGTAGAAATTGGCTTATAGCCACTTATTGACGCAGCTCGACATTTCATCTATACGCCCAATGGATATCCGATTTCCCGTCGGTCTCGAGGTAGTGCCACGATGTGGTGATCTCAGCCACGGAAGACGTTTTGACCAACTATCTAGCAAGGTGGCCCAATGACCCGCATGACAAAGACTCTTACTCTCATTCTTAGTCTCTTCTGCGCTTCGCCTGCTTTCGCCGGCTACGAGTGGGGCTTCGGGAATGTCAGTTTGAACCGCCTCTTCTGGAGCCAAGGAACTAAGGCAAAGTCGACGAAGCTCGACTTCAACTACTTGGAAATCGAAGGCGGGGCGCAGTTCACTTGGGGAGAGCTCTACGGCTTCTTTGACCTCGAAAATCCGGGTTATGACGGCAACGAAGTTCGCACGGCGGGCAAAGGCGTCGCTCGTTACTATCTGGGCAAGAGCGGCTTCAGCCTTTACGGCCACGTCTATGACTTCAACTCGTTGGGTTTCGGCGAACAAAACCGCGTCTATGGCCTCGGTTACCAGGCGGGTTGGCAGGGTGGCTGGTTCAAGCCGTTCCTCGGTCTGCACGATGTCAGCCAGACATTTTACGCCGGATTGAACGGTTTCATGGGCGGCTGGATCGCGGGTCAGTCCTTCAAGATTGGTTCGGCGGATTTTCTGGCGACGAATTGGCATGAACTCGAGTTCGCGCGCAAGGATGCTTATGCCGCCGGCAACGGCGGGAAGAAGGTCAGCCAAAACGGCGCGCTCTCCGTCTGGTGGAACGCGATTCCCCAGCTCACGGTCGGGCTGCAATGGCGTTATGCCGTCGACAAGCTCGGAACACCGGGTCTGTTGAGTGCCGCGATCACTTCCGTTCGTTACAATTTCTAACCGTCGGAGAATGGCAAAGTCCTTCGACTGGAGCACACTTCCCGACTGTGATCCGCCTGCGTGGGCGCAAGGCGGACATCCGCAGACGATTCTGGGGCATTTGCTTCCATCCCCGGCACTCTCGGATGCCTTTCAGGATGAGTTGATCCCTCTCGCCGACGGCGACAAACTCGCGGTGCGAGTTCACGAGCGCGCGCACGCGAAGGCGACGGTCTATCTTTTTCACGGACTCGCTGGTGACGCGGAAGCAGACTACATGCAGCGAGCCGCTCGAGTTTGCCTAGATCTCGGTCACGCCGTGGTTCGCGTCAACCATCGCGGCTGCGGACATGGCGCGGGGCTTGCGCGAGGAATTTATCACTCGGGCCGGTCGGACGATGTTTCGAGCGTGGTGGGTTGGGGCAAGCAGCGGAATCCCGATCGTCGTCATTTGGCGCTCGGGTTCTCTTTAAGCGGAAATGCTCTTCTACGGCTACTCAGTGGCGGACCGGGGGAGATTCTTCCGGATGCAGCGATCGCGGTGAACGCGCCGATCGATCTGGCGTCTTGCTCTGTTCTGCTGCAACGGGGCTTGAATCGAATTTATGATGCGCGCTTTGTTCTCAAGCTGCGCGCTGATTTGGCTCGGCGGCGAAGCGCGAACTTACTCAGCGCGGATTATCGCGTACCGGTTCACGCCACGCTGAGGGACTTCGACGCGATCTATACGGGTCCGGCGTCGGGTTTCGGAACGCGCGAGAATTACTACGCTGAGTGTTCGACCTGGGATCGGCTCGATCGAATTCAAGTTCCCACGGTGATTCTTGCGGCCAAAGATGATCCGTTTGTCGGCTATGAGGCCTACGCGCGAGCGAAGTTTTCACCGTCCGTGACTTTTCACTCCCAAGAGCACGGTGGGCACATGGGTTATCTCACGCGCGCGCGCACGCCACTGGGATCGCGTCGATGGCTCGACTACGCGATTTCGTGCTACCTGCGAGCGCTCATCTAAAGTCTGGTCGTCAAAATACCGCCGAATCTTTCCGACACCATGACCTGGGTAAACAACGACCCATTCAGCGGGAGAGACCCAGCGAGGCCTTCGATTTATATTGGAATAACAGGTAATGTCTCATCTAATCAAATACTTAAGAACCGTCTTCGAATCTCGGTGAGCGTCCAGGCCACCGGAGGCGCTGGTCATCCGATTGCAATGTAGTGGTGCGTGGAGGTTCTCATGCGCAAGATGCAAATGGCGGGTTCCTGGGTTCTGGTCGCGATTGGGCTGATGACGCTCCCTGCTTGCCGAACGGATCAGCTTTCGGTCGAGGAGCTGAACAAGAAGAAGCCCGCGCTCTCCGGCAGCTGGCTCACGCCCTGCCTCGATATGGGGGGCGGTCAGAATTCACGGATCTTCGCCCAGATCGACGATGCCGGGCATACCAGCCAAGCGCTTCTCGTCTACGACGACATTGGGTGCACCGGTGCCTATTCCCTGTACGATACCCAAGGCAATCCC
>JBEIOW010000271.1:0-3999 GCA_040377385.1 Bacteriovoracaceae bacterium
CCGCGTGCGCCGCTATGGCGCCCACGAAACACTTCCACTGAATGTTGACCTGGTCGCGATTGAGCGGATAGGCGAGACCGGTCTTCCGCCGCAGAGCGATTTCAGCGCCGAAGAAGAATCCGACTCGCAGGAACTCATGGAAGCCATGGACGGTGCCTCGCCATCGGCAGACTTCTTTGAAGGCGACGTCAACCAGGAAGCCTCGTTGCCTGCTGACACGGCAATCCCCCCAAGTCCCCCGGGGGACGCGAACCTCGACGGTGACCTGAGCGAACTCGATGAAGCCGAAGAGCTAGAAAAACTCGAAGCGAGCTCAAACGAAATCCTTCCTACACCGCTTGCCGAAGACCCGGAGCTCGATGGCGAAGAGGAAATCTCTCCTTCCCGTGCCCATCCTGACGACGACGAAGAGCCCATCATCGATCCGGGCGCCATGCTGATGGAAGACGTCGAACCGATGGATATCTACCGTCACGGGGTGGCCGTTCAGTTCGGATTCCTCAGCAACCGCGGCCCAGAGGGAGCGTCTACCTTCTTTTCTGCAGCCGGACTTCGCTACAGCTACACGCTCGGCAAACTGCTCTTCGCCCGCACCAACCAGTTTCAGGATTCGATCACTCTCGAGGGTGGTCTCTTCCACTATAAAATCCAAGGCTACCTGGCCGACGACGACAACGGCGTGGACGCCTACTCAGTCACCCCACTGCTCGCGACCCTGCGCTACACGTTGCACTTGACCGAATCCACTGGCCTATTCGTCTACGGTGGGATGGAACAGAACCTCGCAAAAAGCACGGGTCCCGCTTTCGAGTCGAACGCCGACGGAGAAGCCCTCCTAAGTGGCTTCCGACCCGCGCTCGGAGCCGGATTGATCATGCGACTGGGTCCGGGATGGGAAGCTCGGGCCGATCTGGGCATCGATATGATTGCTTTAGGGATGATGCTTCGGTTCTAATGAAGGCGTCATGCCGAACCCTCTTACAACTATTCGCACGTTCGCGCTCGTTGCTGGACTCTTCGCCGTTTCGGCATGTGGAGTAAAGGGTCCGCCCCTGCCCCCGATCCCCTCGACTCCGGAATCCTCCGAGCGCGAAGAAGGCCAGCCCAGGCCCACCATTACCGCGACTCCCAAGGTAGCTCGATCGCCAAACCCGAAGACATCGCCCCGGTAAAACGATGAGTTCTCGCTCAGAAGATTTTTTCAAATATTACCGCGGCGAGCTTCATGCGGAAGATGTGCCGATCTCAGAGATTTTAAAGGTAACGGGCACTCCGGCGTACATTTACTCGACCGCTGCGTTCTTAGCTCCTCTGAAGAAACTCCAGGACGGCCTGAAGGGCTTCGATCCCCTCGTTTGTTTCGCGGTGAAGGCCAATTCCAATCTCTCGGTCCTTCGCTTGTTAGGGAATCATGGCGCTGGAACAGATCTGGTTTCCGGAGGTGAGTTAGCGCGCGCTCGAAGAGCTGGGATACCGGGTTCTAAGATCGTTTTCTCCGGCGTCGGCAAAACCAGAGTTGAGATTCAAGAAGCACTCGCGGCCGGAGTGTATTCTTTCCATGTCGAGTCTTTGCCGGAACTTGAGCTCATTCACGCGATCGCGCGGGCACAAGGACAAGTCGCGCCTTTCGCTTTCCGCTACAACCCAAACGTTGACGCGAAGACACATCCCTACATCTCAACTGGCCTGAAGCGGAACAAGTTCGGCCTGGATCGCAAAGAGATCCTCGAGGTTCTTCCAAAGCTCAAATCCATGCCTGCGCTCCGACTCCGTGGAGTGAGCATCCATATCGGCAGTCAGCTCCAAAGTTTAGCTCCGCTCAAAGATGCCTTCACGAAGGTCCGGGATCTTGCGCGGGAGATCGATCGGATCACTGGAGCGAGGCTCGAGTTTGTGGATCTCGGTGGCGGCTTGGGCGTGCAGTACAAAAATGAAAAGATCCCTTCGATTGAGCGCTACACCGATCTCATTCGGAGACTCTTCGCTCATGAAGGCCGACGACTTCTCCTTGAACCTGGCCGCACCATCGCCGGCAATGCCGGAATTCTTGCGACCGAGGTTCTCTTCCGGAAAAGCCGAGGAAAGAAAGACTTCTTGATTGTCGACGCCGCAATGAACGACCTGATCCGTCCAGCGCTTTATTCCAGCTTTCACGGCATCGTTCCGCTCGAGCAAGCTAAGGCACGTGGAAAACCTGTGCGAACCGACGTCGTCGGGCCCGTTTGCGAGTCCTCAGATTGCTTCGCCGGCGAACGCCTCCTGTCCGGTCGAATTCAAACGGCTGACCACCTGGCCCTTCTCTCGGTCGGCGCCGATGGCTTCACGATGAGCAGCAACTACAACTCCCGTCCTCGGCCCCCCGAGATCCTCGTCGATGGTGAAAATTTCCGCATCATCCGGAGGCGCGAATCCTTCAACGACCTCGTTGAACCTGAGCTCACGCCCGACTCGACTTCATGATAGATTTGCCCCATGCGCGGAGTCTGGACTGCCCTCGTCACCCCCTTCGTCTCTCAAGGCCCTGAAAAGGGACAAATCGACTGGCCCGCTTTTGAGCGAATAGTTGAAGGCCAGAAGGCCGCCGGTATTCACGGCATCATTCCCTGCGGCACTACCGGAGAAAGTCCAACCCTCTCGCAAGAGGAGAAGAAAGCGCTCATCCGCAAAAGCATCGAGCTTTGCCGAGGGAGTTCGACCCTCGTTGTCGCGGGAACTGGGAGTAACCAGACCGAGGATACGGTCAATTTTTCACGTTGGGCATCTGAGCAAGGCGTCAGCGGAGTGCTTGTGGTGACCCCGTATTACAACAAGCCATCGGCAGCGGGGCTCTTGGCTCATTTCACGGCGGTCGCCGAAGCCGTGTCCTGCCCAGTCGTGCTCTACAATGTCCCAGGAAGAACCGGCACCTCGCTTTCGATCGAGACGATCGTGAAGCTGATGGAGCATCCGCGAATTCCCTTCCTGAAAGAGGCCACCGGCAACGTCGAACTCACCAGCCAAATCCTCGATGCAGTCGAAGGTGCCGGCAAAAAAATCGGCATCCTCTCGGGCGACGACGCGACCTATCTTCCACTCCTCTCTGTGGGTGCGGTCGGCGTCATCTCGGTCGCTAGCAATCTCTTTCCGGCGGAGATGGTCGAACTTCAAAAGAAATGGGACTCCGGCGACGCCAAAGGGGCATTGGCCATTCATCGTCGTTTTTACCCTCTTTTCCGTGATCTTTTTGTGGAATCCAATCCCGGCCCAATCAAAGCGGCGATGGCCTGGATCGGCGCCTGCGAGGAAACTCTCCGTCCACCGCTCGTAGGACTCACGGCGGAGAGCCGGAAAAAACTTGAACGCTCACTCGAAGCCTGCGGAATTCCGCGGAAGAAGAAATAATCCGTGATTCAACCCCCCAGCGCTCCCGTACTTTCTCTTGGCCTTCTCGGCGCCACTGGCCGCATGGGTCAGTGGATTTTGCGACTCACTCAGCTGGAATACGCCAGTCAGATTCGCGTCGCTGCTGCGGCAGGCTCGAAAGATGATCCGTCGGCGCTCCTTCGAGCGGATGTCGTCATCGATTTCTCGACACCCGATGCGATGATCGGTCTTGCGCAGCTCGCGATCACTCAAGGCTCCCCGCTACCCGCATTCGTCATCGGTAGCACCGGGTGGAATCCCCATCAGACGGATGCGCTTCGACAGCTTGGCCAAAAAACGCAGGTCCTTGCGGCATCGAATATTGAGACCGGAGTATTGGCGTTCCTGGAGATCGTTCGAGCATCCGCACCCTTGCTCGCTAAGCTGGGATACGAGGCCGTTCTTTTGGATACCCATCACAAACACAAAAAAGACGCCCCCAGCGGCACGGCACTCGCGATCATGAAAGCGACCCAAGCCGCAGCGCCCCATAATCCAATTCAGATTCAGAGCATCCGCGCCGGAGAGGTCATCGGAGAACATGAACTCACCTACTACGGTCCGGGTGATCAACTCACGATTCGACACAGTGCGCAG
>JBEIOW010000395.1:0-2908 GCA_040377385.1 Bacteriovoracaceae bacterium
AAGATTCCGAGTACCGTCGCCTCGAGTTGAGTGATGCGACTCAGGTCGAGCTGCCTGCAAATGTGCTGGTCTATTTGCCTGCCACTCAGCTAGGTGGTGCGGGATCTTGGAAGGCCTTGGATTCCATCATTCCGGGCGAATCGATTTTGTTCCGCAATGAGCTTGGCGAAATGCGGAACAGTCAAGTTGCGCGGGTGGCTCAAACTACCCAAATGAGAAAGCAGCGCCACCTTTCCGTGGCCTCACGGGATAACTATCTCTGGGATGGGGTCGTCGTTCACAACGCCATGTCGCCGTGCCAGTTGATGTATTGCTCCGCTTATGCCGAGGGATCCACTGAGGGAAATCTCTGCGAGATGACTTATTGTTCTGGAAAAGGAACGCAGACGCAGACGCAGACACAGACACAGACACAGACGCAGACGCAGACGCAGACGCAGGCTGTGGCGCAAACGCAGGCGGTGGCTCAGACGCAGGCGGTGGCTCAGACGCAGGCGGTGGCTCAGACACAGGCGGTGGCTCAGACACAGGCTGTGGCGCAAACCCAGACGCAGACTCAAACGCAAACTCAGACACAAACTCAGACCCAGACTCAAACTCAAACGCAATCAGGTGGGGGATGCGGATGCTTTGTTGCCGGCACGCTTGTGGAGACCCGCCGAGGATCAGTTCCGATTGAATCCATTCGCAGGGGCGACCAGGTTTACTCGGTTGATTCCTTCGGAAGAGTGAACCTCTCTTCTGTAAAAGCGACAATGACGACCCTGAGGGATGTCATCTATCGAATTGGCTTTGCCGATGGGACTTCCGTCGAAGTCTCGGGCGAGCACCCCTTCTGGATTGATGAGTTCAAGGATTTTGAAACGGTGGATCGGCTTCGCATCGGTCTCCACGTGAGAATGAGAAGCAATGCGAGCGGTCGAAGTTTAGAGGCAGCGACCACGGCGATGGAGATGATCTCGATCGAGCGGACTACGGGAGAAAAGCCCGTACGTGTCTACAATCTTGAAGTCGAAGGGGACCACACCTACTTCGCCCAAGGGGTTTACGTTCACAATAAACGGTACGCTTGCGCCATGGAAGTGGTTACCCAGCTTGAGGACAGTGGCCAAGGGAACTGCACGAGCGGTGGCGGCGATCCATTCGTCTGCGGTACCGATGGCAACGGCGGGACCTGCGAAGTTTGCTGTACCTGTCAGGCCTGCAATCGTGTTTGCGTAACGGGCCAAGGGCCTTGTACGGCGGTGGCGGGTTCGGGGATGTGTACTGCGGACGGTGTGTGTACTGGTGCTTCGACCCCCTGCCCGTAAGAGTCGTCTGAAATTAGAACTTCCAGAGCCAAGTCGCGCCGATCATGGACGGATTGCTCGCTCGGTGTCTTTCAGCGAGCGACGGAATCCAGCGATCAATGCGCTGAACCTGTACCGCCGACAGTTGAACTCCAAACCGCTCGCGGTACAGATTCGCTAGGTGCCGTGCAAGCGGACCCAGATCGGATGGCCATTGTTCTCCGGGTTTCCGGTAACCGAAATTGAAGAACGAATCCAGATAGCGAAACCTTAGAAGTCCATAGTACGCGACAGAGCCATCGATGGGTTCGCGCCGGGGTGGTCCGGGTTCGCGCAGCTCGTCCCAACGGCTGCCGCCGAGGAAGCCTTCTTCGAGATTGATCTCCCGACCGTCCGGAAGAATTCCGGTGAAAGCAAATGAGTGGTTCACGCCCGGGCCGTTCCAGAAGTAATCCCAGTTTTGACCGGAGACGGCGTAAGTCTGATACAGCATCCACTGGTCCGGTCGAAGCGCCGAGGGAAGTCGCTTTCCGATGAGGGTTTCGACCTGCATCCAGAGATTGGCGTAGGCGAGAAACGTAATCGCGACCAGCTCCAGTTTGGGATAGCGCGCGCGATCCTCGCCTTGAGAGGGGACGAGGGAAGAGTCGGTTCTTGACCGAGTCACCGCGAAGAGATCCCAATCCTCCGCTCGCCAGAACAAGAAGGAAAAAGCGATCATCATCCGTGCGATGTCGCCCACATAGAGAGTGGCGATCGTGCCCAGGCTGAAGAGCAGAATCGTGAGCCAAGATAGGCGGCGGATCCCTTTTGCGCGGAATGCGAGCAAAAGGAGGAGCGGAACAATTCCTTCCATGGCGAGAACCTGCCAAGTCATCGCCCGCAGCATCCATTCCGGAAGATTCAGCGCGAGCCACTCCGAGAGAGGACCGTACGCGACTGTCTTGTAATTGAGTGAGAGATACGCCGCTTCACCCGTGAGCCAATGCTGAGGCATCCCCGGAGTCAGGGACGGGTGGTAGATCGCCTTCGCAATAAATGAGCTGAAGTAAACCAAGCAAAACTGCGTACGCGCACCGAGGAGTGCCCAGCGAGGTCCGATCGAGTCCGGAAGAAGTCCGTCACGCCAGCTTCGGCCGCGCGAGTAGGAATCCCAGCTCCAGGTCGCACCCAACGGGAGAAACGCTGTCCAGAGCAGCATGATTCCCATGAGCATGTGACCGCCATGGATGAGGGACCAATTCCAACGTGCCCAGCCGCAGTAAAGGACCAGGGTCAGGAGGTGGGCGACGCGGGTCCGGAAGCCCAGGAGAAAAGAGCCGTAAGCCAGGAAAGTCAGGAGGAAAAAGAAGTCTCGAAGCGTCGTGCCTTGCACGCTCGAAAACACGCTGTAGGCAAATCCGCGGAAAAAATCGAGATCGCTGATCGAGTTGGCGACATAGACGAGGTCGCGAATCTCGAAACGACGATACAAATCGAGCATGAGAAGAAGTCCGGTGCCGATCCGGAGTGCCGCGAGTGAGCGGGGGTCGGTCTGCTTCAGGGAGCTCATGGAGTTCCGCCTTTCCATTCCCAGGAGAGCGGCTGATTCGACGCTACGCCGGCGCTGGTTCGCGACG
>JBEIOW010000114.1:0-6574 GCA_040377385.1 Bacteriovoracaceae bacterium
CGCTGTCGAAGAACCTCTCCGAAGTCGTTCAAAAGGGCCGCAATCTCCTCGCTAAGAAGATTCACCGTCCATCGCTGCACCAGAAGCTGATCGAAGTCATGCTCAGAGCCGGCCTGCACGACTCGGCCGAGGAGATCTCCACTCAGGCCATGACCTTATGGCCTGATCGTAAAATGGACTTCCGCCTCGCCGCTCCTCCTGAGGCTTAACGGGAAAGCTCCGTCCGCTCCAAAAAGTCACCTATCGCACTGTGGCGCCGCTCCAGGTTGGGTCAGTTTGCCTCCCGCAAGCGCGCCAGGAGTGCGCACGCGCTTTGCAAAATGGCACTGAGAAGATGCGAAAGCATCCCCGTCACCTACGGCAAGTACGCCATCCCAATCGAAAGGACCTTATGAAAACTTGGAACCGACTCCCGCTCGCACTGACCGCACTCGCCGCCGCCGCACTCACGCAAGCCTGCGCATCGACTCCCGCCGAGAAGCGGATCGACAATAAAATCGCCAATGAAGGAGCCGTGACCCCCGCGGAGCTCAACCAAGAAGCGCGTGATGCGATTGCCTCGAATCCTGACCTCACGCCGAAGCAACGAACCGAGCTGACCCGACTCCGCCAAGATACGAGCGCGCAGATCGCCGCCTACACCTCGGAATCGCTAAAAATCCGTGCAGTGCTCATCGAGGCGATGGGAGCGGAGAAGTTTGACTCCCGCGAAATCAACGCGGCCAAAAGAAAGCTGAAAGAAGTCGAGAACAAGAAGCTCGACGCCATGATCTCCGCGATCGAGAAGACGAATTCGATTCTCGGACGCCAGTACGCGAATCGCCAAGGCGTGATGAATGACATTGTCGAGGCCCGTACGATTGGCGAAGGCGGCTCGGCGGAGCGCGCGACCCAGTAATTCGATCAGCGCCGCAATCAAGACTGCCGAACGCAAAAAGAACGGCGAGAGGGAGATCATCCTTCTCGCCGTTCAAAATTTTAAGAGGGAAGCTTATTCAGCGCGCAGGACGGAGACCGCCGGTGCGATCTTGACTTTAGGAGCCGGGAAGCAGGGCTTGCAGACGAAAATCTGCTGACTCTCGCCTTCACGCCAGGTGCCGTCCTTGGAGCGCACGACTGCGCGGCAATGGAAGCATTTGAACTGGCCTTTGGAAGTAGAAGTCGTCCGGAAGTGGTTCATGCTGGCGCCTTTTCTGCCGAGACCAGCTCGGCGTGAGTCGTGTGCAGATTGGAAAAACGAGAGAGTAAAGAATCAAGGGAGGCGCGAGCCGAAGCCCGCGCCTCGCGGAATCAGGTCAGTAGCGACTTCCGCCGCCACCGCCGCCGAAACCGCCCCGGCTTTCGCGCGGGACCATCGGTTTTGCTTCGTTCACGGTCATTGCGCGGCCTTCATAGTCGGCGCCGTTGAACTTCGTGATGGCGTTCGCTGCCTCAGCTTCGGACGACATCTCGACGAAGCCGAATCCTTTGCTGCGGCCGCTGTCGCGGTCCATGATGATTTTCGAGGACTCGACCGTTCCGCATTGAGCGAAAGTGTCGGCCAGTATTTGATCGGTTGCGGAGAACGGAAGATTGCCTACGTATAGCTTTTTACCCATGAAACCTCCTAAAGGCTGGGAGCCGCTCAAGAGGATATGGACACTATGTCCGCAGACTCGAAAGGAGCAGATAAGACAGACAGGACCTTACGAGTATAGCACAAAAGCGCCCCGCCAGGCGGCCTAAAGCCGCCCTCAAATCCAACACCGTCGATCCAGATAAATAAACAGGCTCAGTGGATGTATGAACTCGCGCCCGAGGTCGGGGTATCCTCGTAGTCCTCTTGGCGCGCATCTCGGGCCGAGACGACCTCAATGTCGAAGATCAGGTCGTGGCCCGCGAGCGGATGATTGCCATCAAGAACCACTTCATCGCCACGGATCTCCGTCACTCGGTACGACCGAGCAACCTCGCCGGGCTCACCGGTGCCACCGACTTCACTCCCAATAAAGAGAGGAGCTTTGCCGGCGAGCTTCGCGCGAGACACCGTTCTGACGAGGCGTGGATCATAGGTTCCGTAGCCCTCGCTGGCGGAAACCTCGACCCGACGTCGTTCACCCTGTTGGACGTTTTGAATGCCCGCAACGAGACCTCGAAGCTTCTGGTCGCCCGCTTCGAGTTGATTGATGACGTCTTGGTTAAACGAAGAACTGAGAATCTGGCCTAGCTTGTTTTTCAGCACGCAGTGGAACGATACGATCTGGGCTTTCATAAAGACTTCCCTTCAGATGTATGTTTTTCGACTGGTAAACGGAAAATGAGAAAAGAGGCAGAGACTGGAGTCTTAATTGTAGCGCGAACCTAAAACGAGCGCAACGCTGCGGCTTTTTCGAAACGAAAGAAACGTCAGTGCGACCGGAATATCTCCTCGCTACGCCGGTGGCGGACTAGACTACACACTCCTTCATTCAGGCAGAAGATGACACAGCTTGCTCTTCTCACGAGGTCCTTTTCAGGAGCCTCCATCATCGAACTCTCTCCCAACTCGCAATAGAACCACGATTGGGACCAATGCCAATTCGCCGCCTTCCCCTCCTCTGAACGTCAGGGCGTTGCGCGACTCTTGACAACATACCAACTGGTTGGTATGCATGAGGTGTGAAATCCGCGCTGCCCCCTTCCAAGGTCCCCGCCCGCGAAAAGCTGCTCCAAGCCGCGCTGGCAGTGATTCGCACGCAGGGTTACAGCGCGACCACGGTGGACGACCTTTGCGCAGCGGCCGGGGTAACCAAAGGCGCTTTCTTTCATCACTTCGAAAACAAGGAAGCTCTCGGGGATCGCCGCAGCCGACTATTGGTCCTCCGTTACGGGCGAGCTTTTCGCCCACGCTCCTTATCATCAGCACGCGGACCCCTTGGATCGAGTTTTGGGCTACTTGGATTTCCGAAAAGCGCTACTCGCCGGCAAGATTCCGGAGTTCACCTGTCTCGCGGGCACGCTCGTGCAGGAGGTCTACGACTCCAACCCGGCAATCCGCGACGCTTGTCGACGAAGCATCTTTGATCACGCAGGCAAAGTTGCCGCCGACCTCGCGCTAGCGAAGCAGCAACGCGTTCCGAAAGCGCGCTGGACTGCGCAGTCTCTCTCGCTTCACTTTCAGGCCGTGTTGCAGGGAGCGTTCATTCTTTCCAAAGCCGATCAAGACGTCGAACGCGCAGTCGAGAGTCTTGAGCATCTTCGCCGCTACGTCCAACTTCTCTTTACCTCTCCGACAAAAGGAAACTGAATCCCCATGCTCAAGAAAATCGCCCTCACCCTCGCCGCCGTCCTAGTCCTCGTCCTTGCCTACGCCGCCGTGCAATCTCCCGACTACGTCATCTCACGCGAGATCACGATCAACTCGACGCCTGAGAAAATCTTCCCCTACCTCAACAACTCCAAGCTCGCGGAAAGCTGGAGCCCGTGGATGGAGCTCGATCCACAGGCCAAAATGACCTATTCTGGCCCCGATGCAGGTCCCGGCTCTAAAGCCAGCTGGGATTCCGAAGGCAAGCTCGGCGTTGGCGGCGCGACCATCATCGAGAGTGTTCCAAATGAACGCGTCGACCTAAAACTCGAATATACGAAGCCGTTCGAAATGACCCAAGATGCCCAGTACGCTATCCGTTCGGACGCCGACCGCTCAGTGGTGAGTTGGAGCGTACGAGGTAAAAACAATTTCATCGGTCGCATCATGTGCATCTTCATGGACATGGACAAAATGGTTGGCGCCAACTTCGAAAAAGGCCTGGCCAACCTGAAAGCAAAAGTCGAAGCTAACCTCTAAAGTTTTTCAACGCAGTCCCCTCACCCCACAAAGGAGATCCCCTCATGGCAAAGTACAATTATGTCGATGGTTTCGTTCTGCCCGTCCCTCGCAAAAACCTGGCTGCCTACAAGAAACTGGCGAAGCTCGCCGGTAAGATCTGGCTCGAGCACGGTGCAATCGACTATGTCGAGTGCATGGCGGATGACGTCCCGGCCGGCAAGGTCACGTCCTTCGCCAAGAGCGTGAAGCTCAAGAAGGGCGAAGTCGTCTTCTTCTCGTTCGCGACCTACAAGTCCCGCGCCGACCGTAACCGCGTGATGAAAAAAGTCATGGCGGACCCCCGCATGAATCCTGAAGAACTAGGCATGCCTTTCGACGGAATGCGCATGTTCTGGGGCGGCTTCAAGCCTGTCGTGAAAATGTAATTCGTAAAGTCATCGACCTAAGTCGACGCCGCTCACTCCAATAGGGATGAGCGGCGTTTTCTATTTGAGTGCAACCTCAGCAGCAAGTCGCTCCAGACTCTGCTCGTTGCCTTGCTTCACGACAGGTCGCACGCGCTCGCACTCCTGAAACGTCGCGAACCGCTTATGGAAAACGAGCCTCGTCTGACGTTCGCCCAGAGCCTCGAAGTCGGCGCGCAGTTCAAAACGGTGGATAGGCTCGAGATGAGTCAGGACGATCCGCTCGGGTCGCACGATCTCGCCAAAAACGCAGCGACTCCGGAGCTCCTCGCCGTTCGGCGAGCGCATCGTGAAGCGCCAAGTGCCTCCGGGACTCACTTCGCACTCATGGAATGTATTCGTGAACCCTTTGGGGCCCCACCAGCGGGCGAGGCGCTCGGGGTTGGTCCACGCATCAAAGAGCTCCTCGCGCGACACTTCGTAGATGCGGCTACTGACGACTTCGCGGGGATCGGCGATCACATTCATCCACTAACCCTCTCTCGAGCTTACCTTCCCGGTGCTCGGGCAAAAAGATCGTCAAAATCGTCTACTCAACAAATGGGACTCTCGAGGCAAGCTCAACCTCTATCTGGAAAACAACCGATTTCGAATTTATTTCAGCGAACAAGGCCGTCGACTGCCTCCTTTGAGGAGGTGCCAAGTTACTCAACGAGTAACCATTCTAAATTTAGTATACACCGTACTCTTTAGAGTGTACAGTGTATACAAATGAACTCCATTCTATTCCGACACAGTCGCACCCTCCTATTCTTGAGCATCTCCCTCGCGGCACTAGGAGTCCTCAGCTTCTTCGTAATGCCCCGGCAAGAGGACCCAAAGATCAAGAACCGAAATGCGATTGCGACCTTGGTGTTGCCCGGCGCTACCCCCGAAAAAATCGAGCGTCTCGTGCTTCGCGCTCTCGAAGATGAGCTTGCCTCCGTAGATGAGCTGAAAGAGGTCGAATCCGAGGCCCGACTAGATGTGGCAATCCTGCGCCTCAGCCTCCGCGACGATGTTACCGAGCTATCCAGTGCCTGGAGATCCGTCGAACGTGCGATCGAAAGAGCACAAGAGAAGCTCCCGGCTGGAACCGCAAAAGCTTCTTTGGATTTCGGGATTCTGGACGTCGAATCGATCGTCGTCGCCATCACCGGATCTTCGGATCTCATCGTCTTGAGGGATGCCTCACTGGCCGTCAAAGACAAACTCCTCTCTCATCCGGATGTCGCGAAGGTGAAGCTGTTCGGTGATCCAGGAGCAGAGATTCGAATCAGCACGGACCCCGAGAAAATGCTCTCTCATGGCGTCAGCATCCAGCAGCTAGCGAGCACGCTCACGCGAAACAACTCCGCCCATCCAACAGGATTCCTTGTTCGAAGTGGGGACCGACAAGTGATCGAACAAAGAAACGATGCTCGAACGTTAGAGGACTTCGGCCAGATGGAACTAGAGACCGGACGCCTCGACAACGTTCGCATCTCGCGCATCGCCACGGTCCAGCGATCGCCCAAGGAACCGGCCGAAAGCCTCTTCCGCTGGAACAGCGCGCCGGCCATCGGGCTTGGAATCGTGGCGAAGGAGAATCTCAACGTCGTCCGCTTCGGTTCATCTCTGCAAAATCGCCTTCAGGAACTTGGAGCGGAGATTTTTCCGCTCAAGATCGAAATCGTCGCGTTTCAACCGGAGCGGACCAGAATGCGCGTCAACGACCTCCTCGGCTCTCTCGTCGCCGGAGTCGCGATGATCGTTGTCTTTCTGGCGTTTACGCTAGGGCCGCGCACCGCGATACTCGTCGGCTATTCCGTGCCCGCGATCACGCTGATTGGGCTATTCGCATTCTATCTCAGCGGCGGCGCTATTCAGCAAATCTCCATCGCCGCATTCGTGATTTCGATCGGCCAATTCATCGATAACGTCATCGTCGTGATCGACGCCTACCAACGTAGACGTGAAGAAGGACTCGATGCTCGCGAAGCTTCTGAGTCAGTCTACCGAGAGCTGCGCAGCCCCATGCTGTTCGCGACGCTCACAGGTATCTGCGCATTCATCCCGATGCTCTCCGCCCAAGGGTCCACCGCTGACTTCGTCTTCTCCTTCCCGCTCGTGGCGATTCTTACCTTGATCGTGAGTTACTTCTTCGCGACTTTTGTCACGCCGGTGATGGCCCAGCGCTTTCTAGGTCCCGCGTCGCAAAGCCCCCGGCTGCCGCTGACCCGGATCGAATCCTGGTTCACGGCCCTGGCGACTGGCCCTGCTTGGCGGATAGCCGCGCTCGTTGCCCTCATCTGCACCACGTCAGTCATCGCCCTGCTGAACGTCCCCAAAGAATTTTTCCCAG
>JBEIOW010000474.1:0-2391 GCA_040377385.1 Bacteriovoracaceae bacterium
CGTCCACCAGTTCATGCGCGCCAGGTAAGTCGCTTCGCTCACGTAGGTCGTGTGCGCGACCGTGTCATCAAGTCGCTTCTGCGCGGCGGCGATCTCGGCTTCGGTCGAACGCGGATCTTCCTTCACGTCGGAAAGCTCGCGAATGGCTTCGAACATCTCCATGTCCTGAGAGGAGAAAATTGCCTTACGCGCGACTTCCCCATACTCGCGCAAATAAGCGGCATACTCCGGATCAGACAGGATGGGCGCGTGGCCGGCGGCCTCGTGCACGATGTCGGGTGCCGGAGTGTAAGCAAGATGCTCCAGCGTGCGCATCTCGCACGCGATCGGCAGGACGCCCAAGGACTGAAACTCCATGAACGCCGCGGGCGGAATGAAGCCACTCACCGGCACCGCGCGCCAGCCGAACTTCCGAAGCTTCTCGTCCATCTCCTCGATCAGAGGAATACGGTCGGTCGAGATCCCCGTGTCTTCGAGGCCCTTCAGGTACTTAGCGTGGGCCTTTCCCTTCTTCGCAAAAAACTCCGTCGAGATCCGGATCACGAAACGCCACGACGCGTGGTCCATCGGCGTATAGAGCGACGCATCCTGACGAGCGACAAAGGGGAGCAGATGTTCCGGGATCGATTCGAGCACGGGCTTCGAATTCGGCATGAATTCCGGATACCTCACGCCTACTCGAAGTGCTAGTTTCGAAGGATGAGCACCTCTCAAACCCCTAGCCCTCCCGCCCCCCAGCGCGAACCCGACTGGAAGGAGGCCGGCTGGAAACATCCGTACGTGATTTACATCGTACTGACGGTCGTTCTTTTCGGATTCCTCGTCCTCATGGGCTATCTCGCCGTTCAAAACGAATGGATTCCGAGTCGCGGCACCATAACGCGATGAGTCTAGTGCTTTCCTTCTGCGTTTCCACGCAGTGCGGAGTAGACAACTTTTTCGGTTTCCGTTAACTCTCGAGTCTCTGAAGAGGCGATGGCCAGTAGCTCAGTGGTAGAGCAATCGGCTGTTAACCGATTGGTCGTAGGTTCAATCCCTACCTGGCCAGCCATTCACCTCCTTCGGGCTCAAAAGCCCCGACCAAAACGCTCAGTCACGATTCTCCCGCGGCTACTCCACAAACCTCCGTAAACCCGTTACAACTTTGGCATGAAGACCTTCCTCCGCAATCCGGCCACGATCTTCCTCGCCTTCGTCTCGTGCCTGGTCTCGAGCACCGCCTTCTCCGCCACTCGCGTGATCTCCGACCTCGACGACACCATCAAGGTCACTTACTCCAATCACGAGCAACAACACGTCATCCGCGCTTTGTTCCGCCGCGAGGCCTTCAGTGGAATGGCCGAACTCTACCGCGCGCTCCAAGCGAACGCGCGAGCCGACGGATGGACCGGGACCTCGCTTTCGATCCTGACCGCATCCCCGATTGAAATCGCTTTCGCCGCGAAAGATTTCACGCGACTCCACTCGATCACGGAAAATACCGAGCTACTCATGCGCGAAGACGCGCTGAATGAAGAGACGGAAGCCTTCAAGAAACGCAAAGTCTCCGAGGTCCTCACCGCCGACGTGGAAAGCCGCTTCGTCCTCATCGGAGATGACACGCAGTTCGACGCCATCGTCTACACCTGGGCGCTCGAGCAGTTTCCTGGCCGGATCGACGGCGTCTTCATCCGCCGCGTGAACCAAGGACTGTCGGAAGAAGCCGTGCGCGCTCTCGAAGCCAAAGGTGCCTTCTTTTTCCAAACGGCGTTTGAGCTCGCGCTCGAAATGGCACGTCGAGGAATTCTTCCCGCCCGCGACCTTGAAGCAGTGGCGCACGCGACGATCAAGACGGACTCTCTCAACCTCCTCTTTCCCTATTACATGGGATCTTCCGTCGATCTTCTCCAGAGCGCGAACGGCTGCAACTCGCGTCTGAGCGGTATTCCCGGAGTCAGTACCCCGCAACGTTTGAGGTTGCAGGCCCTTTGCGAAGGGCTGCGTCTTCGTCTCACCGCGGAGCTTGCCGCGAACGCCGCCTTTCTTCTGACCTGGAAGGATACGCCGATTCAGCTCGTCTCGATGATGAATCCGGACGGCGAGAAGATCCTAACTGAAGTCATCACGAGTGAAAAAGAACCGATCAAGATCAAGGCTGCGGCCTGGATTCTGCGTTCGATGCTCAACAAGTTCAACTGGCTCCGGGAGAAGAACGCCCCCGAGCCACTGCAGGAGGCAGCCGCGAAGGCTATCCTGAAGTTCCTCGAGCAGTTCTCCTAAGCAGCGCTACTCCCCTCGCATCTTATTCCCAGCGGAAAAGCGCGGCGCCGATCGCAATCCCGATGACGCCCATGCCAAAGAGCAGTCCGATTTGCGGTGCGACCTGAGCGAACGTCGCACCCTCAGTCATCA
>JBEIOW010000519.1:0-2094 GCA_040377385.1 Bacteriovoracaceae bacterium
CCGTACGTCGGCAGACCGCGCCTCTCCTAAATTCAGAATCCAAGTGCTGTGCATCTCGGCGACCTGCGCGTCGCCGATGCGGCGGCCACGCAATCCGAGCTGATCAACCACCTGCCAAGCCTGTCGCCCTGCTGCGCGGGGATTCTTGAACACGCTGCCGCACGAAGGGAAATCCAGTGGCTGCGTCGCCTTTCGGCGCATCAGTGTTTCATCAATCTTTCTTTTCACTTCGGCCGGATCTCCGTTCGAGATCCGCCAATCGGCCGACCAAACGAGCGAATCCTTAGGTAATGATCGATTGCGGCGATACTCAAAGTCGAGAGGCAGCTCTCCTTCACCCAAAGATTGAGTGATCATGCTGCCGTCCGAAAACCGAAAAGAGTCGACGCGCAGCAACCGATCGGCGCTTTCGCCAAGATGAGTTCCTCCGTTCATCCGGACCACCCCACCGATCGAACCCGGAATGCCCGTCAGAAATTCGAGCCCATCCCAGCCCTCAGTCGCACATCGGCGCAGGAGACTAGAGACAGCGACGCTCACACCGGTACGCAGTGTCGTAGGATCAACCGGAGCAAGTTCCAAATTCAGGCGCCCGGTTTTGACAACGATTCCCTGGAATCCTTCATCCGAAAAGAGACAGTTCGATCCCAAACCCAGAAAAAATACAGAAGAACCGCAGGCACGCCCCGCTCGCGCAAGCACCTCGAGATCAGCGCGACTCTTCGGAGTAGCGAGCAGCTCAGCGGGTCCACCGATGCGATAGTAGGTATGGCGGGATAGCGGCTCATCCCAAAGAAGCGCGCCTTCGAACGACGGCTTCTCCTTCTCAAACCATTCACGAAGAGACTGTGGACCGCTCATCGCGGAAACTTCTTCTCGAGCTCCGCGGCGAGAAGCTCCGGAAGGCGAGTGATCGTTCCTGCGCCCAGGCAAAGAATGAGATCGCCCGGTTGAACGATCGCCAGCACGGACTCACGAGCCTGATCAAGATCCTTACAGTAGTGAATCGGGCGATCCGGATTCCGCTCTTGGATCTCTTTAACGAGCGCTTCGCCGGAAACTCCCGGAATGGGCTCCTCCCCAGCCGCGTAAATCTCCGTCAGGAATGTTTGGTCCGCGTCGCGAAACGCCGAGTGAAACCCTTCTCGACAATGTAAAGTGCGCGAATACCGGTGAGGTTGAAATACAGCGAGAACACGACCGGTCCAAACATCCCTAGCTGTCTTGAGAGTCGCTTCGATTTCGGTCGGATGATGACCGTAATCATCAATGACTTGCATCTTAACGCGATCATTTTTCCAGCGGGATTCGAACCGGCGCTTCACTCCGCTGTACTGCAGAAGACCTGCGCTGATCTTTTCTGCAGGGACACCGAGACGTTTCGCCAGAATCACAGCGGCTGACGCGTTGAAAACGCTATGCCTTCCTGGAACGGCGAGTTCTAAATCGATGAGAAAACCATCCGGGCCCGCCAGCCGCCAGGTAGAGCGCTCGCCGCGGGCGACGATACCTTCGATGCGGTAGGCGTTCTCCACACCCTCTCCGTAGGTCACATAGGGCTTCGTCAAACGAGGGAGAATTCTCTGCACCCCCGCATCATCTCCGCAGAGCACCGTGAGACCGTAAAACGGAAGCTTTGCCACGAAGGCCACGAAGGCCTCCTCGATCGCAGCGATTGATCCGAAATGATCCAAGTGGTCGTTGTCCAGATTGGTGACGATCGCATACGTCGCCGGTAGATGGAGAAAACTGCCATCACTCTCATCGGCTTCTGCGACGACGAGGGACCCCTGGCCGAGCTTCGCGTTGCCTCCGAGCGAATCCACCTTGCCACCGATCACGAGCGTTGGGTCCGCACCCGCCGCGGTAAGAATGGTCGCGAGCATCGAAGTCGTACTCGTTTTGCCATGCGCGCCGGCCACCGCGATACCGGTTTTTCCGCGCATCAGCTCGCCAAGCATTTCCGCGCGCGCGATAACGGGAATACGTCTGCGTTTGGCCTCGATGACCTCTGGATTGTCCTTCTTGACCGCGGACGAGATCACGACGACCTGAGCCTCGAGAGGAACGTTCTCGGCCCGATGACCGACGGAG
>JBEIOW010000049.1:0-8855 GCA_040377385.1 Bacteriovoracaceae bacterium
AGTTCAGACGTGTGCTCTTTGATCTTCGAGTAGGCTCGGCCGTTCAGAAGCACCGGCGGGCCGACGCGGGACAATCCGGCCGGCGTCAATTCGAAGAGTTCGACGGATCCGCGATCGTGCGAGAGCGACAGCGTTGCGGCCACGACCGTCTTTCCATTCACCTTGGCCACGGAGGGGGCAAAGTAGTTGGACTGCACAAAACGCGCATCAAAACCCTGCGGGATCGTGAAAGCCACGGGCGCGCCCACCGGCACGAGGCCGGAGGACGTCAATTCATAGAGACGCAGCTTCTGATCTTTGGAGCCGGCGACGACGTATTTCTTCTCGCCGACGGAGACGTCCACTGAGCCAAAGCTGAAGTTAAGTTCCGCCTTTTGCGTCTGGCCGACGGGGAGGAGTCCTTCCCACTGGGAGGCGGCCGCAGCGTGGGCTGCTGCGGAGACGGACGTGAGGGCGAGGACGAGAGGGAGTGCGGCTCTTTTTAGATTTTTCATAATCATCTCAGATGTTTAAGTAGGGACCTCTGGGTTCGGAGGGGATATTAGCAAGACCCATGACGCAATGCGTCTCAAAAGTAGGTTCACGCTGCGGGAAGTGATCACGCTTGGTGAACGCGCACGCTGGTTTGGCCGGGGAGGCCCCTCATTCGGGGAGTCCTGAAAGGTCTCCGGGGACACAGGCGACGACCGGAGACCTGCTCATCTAAACTGATCAGATGGGTGTCGATTGGGCAAAGACCGCGCGGGAGTGGAAGGGGTTGCTCGTTTTCGTCGGGGTGATTCTCTCGTCTGATCCCGCATTGGCCGCGGGCGGATGCGATCTCACTTTGGATGCCGGCTCATTAGGCGCTTCGCAGGACATTGCTCCTCGACTACAGGCGCTCCACGACGATGCACGAATCCACGCCAAGACGGGAGGAACGATCTGCGTGCCTTGGCGGGCCTCGGGATATCGGCTCGCGGCCCGAAACAGTCGCGGGGAGTTGCCTTCGCTCTGCAAGCCAAAGTTTGGCGTGCTCATCACTAAGAACAACGTCTTTATTCGAGGACTTCCCGGTCCGCAGGGACAGCTGCCGACGATTCGGATGGATGGCCTCAGTGTCGGTCAACTGAACGCGCTCTCGTCGCCGGAGTTCCTGAACAGTCCTGAGTTTTTCTCCGTCGTCGCCTTTGTGCGAACGGAAGGGGGCGGCGTCTCTGACTTGCGGTTCGACGGGACCAACGACCTAAGTCAGCGCGATGTTTACGAAAAAGATGTGAAGGCCGCTCCCATGGCACGGGGGATTAGCGTCACGGGGGGGTCGAAGGTTTCGATCCGAAACGTGGAAGGGTATCGCATTCTCGGGAACCTGTTGAAGATCGTTCCCTACACCGACAGTGTCTATCGGACGTGCAGCAATTACGTTGAGGGTTCTCCCGCGCCTTACCTGCCCAGCGGAAGCCCGCTTCGCCCGAGCTACCTCCCTTCATCGAACGTCCGAGTGGAGTCCGTTACGGCGGCCTACAATCTCGAGAGCGGCATCAACTCCATGACCGCAACTCGCGAGCTCGTCGTCACGGACGCGAAGCTGTTTTCCAATGGGTCGGCCGGTATCGAAGCCGGCGGCTCGGACCAGCGTTTGGAGAAGGTGATCGCGTTTGGGAACCGGGAGTCGGGCATCGTCCTCAATGGAAAGAAGAACCCCGCCGGACTAGTCTCCGCTTTTGGCTGGCCGATGGAGAGTACGAGCCAAGTTTTCAACTCCCAATCCTTTGGAAATGGATTCACCTATTGGCCTCGGGACTCGGTTGAGTCGGGCCAAGGATGGGGTGACGGCGGATGGGGCATCAAGGTTTCTGGCAGTGAGGAAAAATTTGTTCGAAACAGTGTTTCCTCAGGCAATCGCCTGGCCGGGCTTCACTCGATGTGTACGGGCAAATGCCGAGTCGAGAATTCGGTCTTTCGAGACAATAATTCGGGCGGACATCCGGCCGGAAGCTTTGGGGAGATTTGGAACAAGCTTGGGAATGGGATCGAGATCGCCGAGAACAGCTCGGTTGCGAGCGTCGGAGCGGGCGAAATCCGCTGGTCCGGCCTAGTGACCGCCTACGATTCAGGAACCCAGCTCTTCACGGTTGCGTTCAAAGAGTCGCAAGCTCAGCGACGCGACGATTTTGTCGCTCGCTATCGGCCGAATCTGAGCTTGGCGTTTCACCAGAACGGGGTCGCCATTCCAGGTGCTGGAATCACTTCCGGCATGCCTTCCTATCTGGGGGACGGTCGAATCTACGTCCGTGTGAGGTTGGTGAAGGTCGTTTCGCCTCCGAAAATCGGTCAGGAGATCCGCGTCGAGTTTGGCAGCAAAACCTCGACCCGAGTGCATCTCTTCTAGTAGTGTCGTAGAGAAACCGAAGGAGACGGTCATGAAGAAGAATATTCATCCGGTGGAAAGAGGCGTTCGGGTTGTGGTGGGTTTGGTCCTGGTGAGTCTCGCATTCATCGGTCCCGCCAACCCTTGGTTTCTGCTCGGGCTCATCCCGGTCGCCACGGGTTTGATGGGATGGTGCCCACCCTACGCCATGCTCGGCTTCAGCACCTGCCCAAAGGCGAAAGCATAAATCCACTGCCCGGATCTTCGGGTTTCGCCCGTCGAGGGAGAAGGCGAGGAGATCTCAACCCGTGAAAATCGCAGTCTTCGATACGCACCGTTTTGAGCGAGCCTACTTCGAGGGTGGTAACGCTCAGCACCGCCACGCGCTGACGTTCTTAGAGACGCGACTCGGCCCGGAAACGGCGCGACTCGCGGCCGGATTCGCTTGCGTCTGCGCCTTCGTCAACGATCGCCTCGATGCGGAGACTCTCCGGATCTTGGCCGACGGAGGGGCTCGGCTCCTTGCGCTGCGATCGGCGGGCTTTAATCACGTGGACCTGAAGGCTGCGGCTGAGCGGGGCCTGCGAGTGGTTCGTGTGCCGGAGTACTCGCCTTACGCGGTCGCCGAGCACGCCGTGGCCTTGATTCTCACGCTGAACCGGAAAACCCACCGTGCTTACTCCCGCGTGCGCGAAGGGAATTTTTCACTCGATGGCCTGGTGGGATTTGATCTTCACGGAAAAACCGTGGGCATCGTTGGTGCCGGGAGAATCGGCGCCGTGATGGCGAAGATCATGAAAGGGTTCGGATGCCAGGTTCTGATTTACGACTTAAAGCCGAACGACGCCGTCATTCAAGATGGCGCGGCAGACTTCGTTGACTTAGAGCGACTGTTGAAAGAATCCGACATCCTCTCGTTGCACGTCCCTCTCACGCGCGAAACGCGACACCTGATCGACGAGCGCGCCCTTTCTTTGATGAAGCCGGGTGCGATGCTCATCAACACTGGGCGTGGCGCGCTCATTGATACCGCGGCGCTGATCCAGGCGCTTAAGTCGGGCCATCTGGGATCGGCGGGACTGGATGTGTACGAAGAGGAGGAGGGGATCTTCTTTGAGGATCTTTCGGCGCAGGTGCTCCAGGATGATGTGCTGGCTCGTTTGCTGACTTTTCCTAACGTAGTCTTGACGGCCCATCAGGCGTTTCTGACTCAGGAAGCACTTACGAGCATCGCGCGGACTACGCTCCAAAACGTTTCGGATTTTGAAGCAGGGCTTAAGTTAACGAATGAGGTTTGCGCAGAGGAACACGTTAAACCGGGTTCCTTGCAGAGTAAGCCCAAAGGCTAATCAGCGCGAATCCGGCATTGCGCGACCGATCTACGATCTATTCTGATTTATGTTCTATTCTGAAATAAGTGAAGCAGGCGCGGGATAGCGACCCGCACCTGCTTCTAAAGGGAGACTTCAAGCTTTACCGGCAATGCTTAACGACAAACAAAGTCGCCCATTTTCTTGTTCCCGATTTTGAGTTTGCCGTCTTTCATTCCTTCATCCAGATAGACGACGAAATTCGCCTTTTTGCCATCGGTCGAATTGAACTCGAGCCTGACATCTTCGAGAACCAGGTTCCCGTCGCTCTCGAGAGTCTCTTGAATTTCACTGCCCGAATAGATTTTGAGGCTGTACTTGAAGGGCACTTCTTCTTCGAGATCGCCGGCCTGCTCAGGCGTGAGCACGATCGTATGTTGAAGGAGCTTGTCGTTCGCCGGGTCGAATTCGTTGCAGACGTATTTCTCGGCGCCGGCGGCGAAGGCAGAAGCCGAAGCGAGGCTCATGAGGGAAACGAGGATGGCTTTCATAGTAAAGTCCTTGGATAGAGGGTTGAGTAACCGTCGAAATATAACGCAGCGCAACAATCCATGGCAATCGGGTTGTCGCCGTTTTGGGGAGTGAGGACAAAGAATTGTTTACAGCGAGCAGCCCTCACGGTTTTGAGTGCGCGCGATCTCATGGTGTCCCGCTCTGAGCTTTCAATGCCAAGACCGGGCATTTTGTTTCGGAAGATCTTCATCCCTTTGCGCGCACGCTAAGGTGGTGACCCATGCGAATGCCACCCGACTAGAGCGGGATACGCAAGCTGATGCCCGGAGTGGGGTTCACCTTAGTTCCGTGATCAACGGAAGGCAGGACGGCGATCCCGAAGCGTAGTGCGATTCTCTCATCAAGAATGAGTCCTTGGACGCCGGCCTCCAGAAGGATTTCGTTGCGGTTTCGCCACTTCCCGGTCAGACCATGAAGGTGAGAGACCGAGGCATAGAGCCAAGGGACGGGCCAGGCTGTGATTCCCGTGCGTAGAAAGCCCGTCGTTTCCTTTTTCTCATCTTCATTCGGGGACAGAATCGTTGGGTAGTATCCAATATGTGTAGAGAAATACTTCACTCTGTATTCTGGACCGATCGACGGGTTTCTGAAGAAGTTGAGGTAGAGCTCACCTGCGAAGGCCGGCCCGCAGAGTAAAAGCGTGGAAGCAAAGCAAAGGACTGAGATCATCATTTTCATAGGTGCTCCTAGTTTGTCCCACTCAATATCGCCGAATGAGCAGGGTCTGCGGAGGACAGCAGACGCGAATGAAGTGACAGTTCACGCAGTCAACTAGACGGGATCGCTACTTCCCTTTGTGCGGGTTTTTCTGTCAGGACTTTTTCGTCATCAGTCAGCGCGTTTTTTCGCGGCATGGACGATTCTGTTCCTAGGACAAATCAATATTTCAATTCTAGAAAGGGACCCGTAATGAATCGAATTTCCATCTTTGCAGTAGGCCTCGGCCTAGTTGGCCTAGTGAGCGCGGCAGGAATTGCTGCTCGTGCTGATTCGGACTTCAATCAAAAGTTTGACAACCTCATCGCGCGGAAGATTTTGGAGAAGAGAGCGGACTGCACGAATTTTCGCGACTTCAGGTGTTGGGAGGGTCTTCATACCCAAAACGCCTGCCGTACTGCACCCGCGTTCAAGGGCGAGCTGTGCGGCGTCCAGAAGATGAGTCACGCGCTTCAAGAACTGATCGGAGCCTTTCCGGATTATCGACTCGAGCTGCTCGAGGTCTATCGATCCAAGAAGGACGTTTTCGCGAAGTTTCGGGCGACCGGAACATTCCTAAAGCCACTCCTCCTGGATGGAGGAGTGGTGGTTCCACCGACCGGCCGTTCGTTCTCTCAGGAGTGGGTGGCCAATATCGATCTCAATCAGGCCGGAAAAATCGAGAGGTTCGAAGAGTATTACGATCAGCAGGATCTCCTCGTTCAACTTGGGCTCGTGCAATAGTCCTAGGGCTTAGGCAGGCGGCTGAGATCGGAACTGGGCAGGAGACTGCCCAGTCCACCGCTTGAACGCTCTCTGAAATGCGGAGGGTTCCGAAAAGCCTAGAGCGTGAGAAATCTCTGCGATGGGACTGCCGAGTCGCAGAAATCGTGCCGAGAAATCAAGCTGACAATCTTCAAGAAGGTTTCGAAATTTCACGCCCTCTTCCTCCAAGCGAGTTTGCAAGGTGCGTTCTGAGAGCCCGAGGGCTTTGGAAATGCTCGTTAAGTCTTCGAGTCGTTCCTTGCCAATCCGTCTGAGAATCTCTCTTCTCACCTTTTTCGTGAATTCCTTTTGGGGGCGACTCTCTCTTTTCGCTAAAAGTCCGCGTTCGAAGAAATCGAGCAGATCGGGGGTCGAGTGGATTACCGGGAGGTCTAGATACGACCGCTCTAACGTGAATCGGGTGCCTGCTGACTGAGAAGGGGCGCAGCCGAGAGCGTCGATGTAGACTTGAGAGTTTCCTACGGTCCCGTAGGGGGTCTCGCATGAGCTCAGTCGAAGGCCCCTTCCGGTCAGCTGCAAGCAAGACATTACACACGAAGACAAGAAGCTCTCTACTCGGTGGCGTCCCGACTTCTCGCCCCCAAATAGATCAAGCTGCACGATCACATGGTTTTGGTCAATGGAGTGGCGAATAGAGAGCGATTCGCCCAAGCCATCTTGGAACGTTTCGTAGGCGGCGAGGCTCTGGCCGAAGGTTTCGCAGTTCATCATCAGGTAACCAAGGATACCAATGTGCTGAAGATTGAAATGCCTGCCGTAGTTCAATCCAAGATGCACGTCATTCGAAAGCCGGGCGGCCTGCTCGACGACCAAGTCGTAAATGACCTCTGAGGTCTTTCCATCAATGTCGAGGAGCTGCTCGAAAGTAGTTCCGGTGGATCCGAGAATTCGGTCAGGCGCTAGACCTTGCCCCTGACAGTAGTAGAGGAATCCCGAGATCAGCGGGTTCGAAACGAAAAGACCATTCCCGGCTCCTCCGGCGTGGTGGATTTTCCGACTCATCTCAATCTCCAGCTTGGGTTTGGGTGGCTCTGCCTTCAATGATTTTTTCATTTCTTCTCCACTTCGAATGGACGCGAACAAGTTTCGCCTCTTGAGTATCCTCCGTCAACCGGCCCGCCACGGTGTCCGCTCAAGACTGAGCTTGAGCCGGCCGAGTCCACTGCGAGTGAGCATGCAGCGATGGGACTCCCCTTGATCCGGATCCAATCCACGCCAGAGGGCGCGAGCTTCCTGACCGCTCACGCATCGTCTTTGGCCCTTCACCGCGAGGAGCTCGGCGAAGATCCAGTCGAGTCATCCTACCGGGTCTCTTTTTCGCCTGACTTCGGGTAGACTTCTTCAGAAGAGGACTCTATGCAGACTCCGACTCTCTTCTCTCTCCTTCTGGTCACCTTCGCGCCCTCTGCCTTCGCGATCGACTGGCTTCAGCCGCCCGTTGGATGCGTCGAGGAGGTCATGATTCAGGCGCCCGAAGGCCGTGGTTTTTATTGCCCGGACCTGAGTCAGACGCTCGATCCTTGGCTCGACTTCCCTGCGGACATGACGTCGGATGAGATCGCGCATCTGAAGAAATTCAAGGCGCGAGAGATGACGATCTGCCGCTCACGTGAGGTGCAGAAAAGAGAGACGGCATCCCCCGGAACATTCACTCCCGGGCGAGTCCAAACGACCTGGATGTTTGTCGAGGGTGAGCGGGACTCAGCGAAGAAGGCACGTGCCATCGCCCTAGCGGCCAACGAGAATCGAATGCCGCCGCAGGTCCTCTTAGGCGCACTCACTCAAGAGTCACTGCTCGCCAATCTAGGGATCGCCGATGATGGAGGCAATTTTTCCTGCGGCATCGGCCAGGTCAATCTCCAGGAGTGGTGTAACTATGTTCACTCCCGCCCCGAGAGCGAAGCGGTCGCGCTCGGATGGCCAGTGTCGCAAGAGCGCGCGGCCCTAGGAGTGTCGGCGTCGACGCCTTGGGCGGACCTCGCCACTCAAGCCTGTGGGAGTTCCGTGCTTTCCCTTGAGCTGGTCCGTCCTTTTCACCGAATCGCTGAAACCAGGCTCGCTGGATTGCCTGGCTACAAGCTAAATGCCGGACACTTCAAGGGCATCGCGTTGGCGGATGTCATCGGTTCTCTTCCCAGTGGATCGACCGCGATGACGGCTTTCCGTTTCGCGAGCGCCCGGGCCTTCATCGATCGCTGCTCTGATCTCAATACCGGCATTCGCGCCAAAGCTTGGAATTTGGCGAAGCTTCATTCTCTTTGGGTTCCGTCCTCAGCGAAGCAGTCACAGACGTACGTGGCTGGAGTGAAGTTTAACCGTGTCTGCGCGCAATCCGTGACGACGCGGGAGTATCCGCTTTCTCTGGCGTGGTTACTTGCGGTGAGCGCCTACAATGCGGGTCCGCGGATGCTCGATCTCGTCGCACATTCGCGCAAGGTGACGCGGACAGAGTTTCAGACGCGGACTTTTTGGAATGCCATGGACCCGCTCCGAGTGATTGAATCCATCTTCTGGGGCGCAAAATACAATCCAGAGACCGACCTCCTGGACTATCGAGACCTCGGTGGCGTGGCGCGCTCGAACCTTTGGTTTAAGCAATGTGTTGCGCAGAGGCACATCGCTCGCGTGATCCAGCACGTGACTTTACCTGGTGAGCAGATCGCGCGCTCCTTTGAAGAAATCGCTGGCTTCACTTGCGCGCGAAGCGTGCGACGTCCCGACGGATCGCTGGAGTCTTCGGGGGTGCCTGAGTTTAGGCGGAGCAGCTCGGGCGTTCTCTGAGGATCGGCATCCAATCACCGCTGGGGCTAGGTTCGGAAGTGAGAATCAGGGCCTGTGAGCCGTCGTCTCCACTGGTGGAAGCAACCCATTCTCCCTGTGCTTTCTGGGTCGCTTTTTTGAATCTTGCCCCGCCTTCAATGTCTTTTTTCTCGACGTTGAGTGGACGCGGTCCTGGTTTCGCCCGCTCAAGCCGGAGCTTGAGCGGGCAGTTTCCGAGTGCGGCTGAATTAAGGCTGGTAGCTGCAAGTATAGGTCATGTAGCCATGAACGCTGCGGTAGTTCCCCGACGCATCCGTCGAAGCGGTCGAGGAGATTTGCGTGGTCGTCACGAGGTACATGCCGGGCTGGCTCTTCTTGTC
>JBEIOW010000445.1:0-2573 GCA_040377385.1 Bacteriovoracaceae bacterium
GAAGATCGACCTCGGCCAGGCGCCAATCTGGGGCAAGGATTCCGCCACCGTGACGGTCATCGAGTTCTCGGACTTCCAGTGTCCGTTCTGCGCACGCGGCGCCGAGACGGTCACCGAGATCAAGAAAAAGTACGGCAGCAAAGTGAAGATCGCTTTCAAGCACTTCCCTCTCCCGATGCACCCCCAAGCCAAACCTGCCTCCGAGATGTCCATGTGCGTGAACGAGCAGGGCTCCGAGAAGTTCTGGAAGTTCCACGACGTGCTCTTCAAGAACCAAGACAAGCTCGACGACGCGAGCCTCATGAAATACGCGAAAGACTCCGGCGCGGACGAGAAGAAGGCTGACGAGTGCTTCAAGTCCGGCAAGTACAAGGACTTCGTTGCGGCTGACTTGGCCTACGGCGAGAAAGTCGGCGTGCGCTCCACCCCGACGTTCTTCATCAACGGCCAAATCGTGAGCGGAGCGGTGCCGATCGAGGCGTTCTCCGAGATCATCGACGAAGAATTGGCGCTCTCGAAGAAGTGATCGCTTCTTAGCAATCGAATTCATAGGCGGCAACGGAGACGTTGCCGCCTTTTTTTATCTAATCGCTGTGAACTGACTGATAGAATCGGGGCGATGGCATCTCGACTCTTGCACCTCGTCGTCCTCGGAATCCTCTTCAGCTCTCCGGCTTTCGCCGAATCCCCGAATGACCCCCTGGCCGCAGACTACTTGAGCCTGGATCCCGCAGCCCCCTTCTCGACTGAGAACGCAAAGGACCTGAACGAGGACTTCGCCGAAGTGACGAGACAGCTCTCTCCAGGCCCGCATGCCAACAGCGTAGGCGAGAGCGTGGTCTGTGAACCGGGAACTCCGACGCTCGCGCTCATGACGCCAAAAGAACCCGACGAAAAGCCGACTCTCGGCCTGAAAACGAACTTCAGTAGCGTGAAAAAAGTCAGCGGTTCGAGCTGTGACACTGACTATTCCCCCGCTCAGCCGCCCAAGGGAATGGTGCCCTTGCTTCGTCAGGTCACTCAACACTCCGCCTGCAAGGATTCGCTCAAAAAGGTCGGAGAGAACAAGCTCATCGACCTCATGGTTTGCACGGTCTACGGAGAATCTGATTTCCACCCGCACTGCTCGACCGGGAGTCACTACAGCTTCTGGCAGATGAAGTTCCGCAACGGCAACTTCACCGATGGAATACGGGAAGCCGGGTCCGCGCTGGGCTACAGTCCCGGCAAGTCACCGAACTTCAACTGGGACAACGTCATGCGTCTGGGTGGCGCGATTTTCTGCCAGTACCACAAGAAGTGCACTAACGCGTCCAACCCGTCCGGTTGCCGCGCTCTGATCAACATCTACGAAGCGGTCAAACACAGTAAATTCAAAAGCTGCCTGAAGACCCGCGCCAACGCGCGAGCCGCCGCTTCACGCTGACCCGGCAAAGCGTGCCGGAGCGGCAAGTTCCGCCGATCGTTCATCTTGGCTGCCCTCAACGTTCTCCAGTACTTAGCCGCTCCCGCGCTGGCACCTTCCTTGCTCAATCAACCCTGGAGGCAAAGGAATTGCCGATATGAGCTCACCGATCTCTTCATCCAACAACTCCGCGCCTTACCTCGACTACCGCAAGCAGGTAGACGAGCTCGAGGAAGATCACGAGTCCCAGACTCGGAAGCAGCGGCAGGACCACGCCAATACGGTGAATGGTCTGCACGACAAACAATCTAAATCCCTGAAGCGGGTCGAAGACCAATGGAAGCGCACCGCGGAGAACATCCGCGAAGAAGGCTCAACCACCCTCTCGCGCGAACGAAGCCAGAACAAGCTCAACGACGAAAAGCTCCGCGCCGAGCTTTACGACCGCTACGGACGCAACCGCTCTGCTGAACTCTCCGATCAGGGTCGCGAGCTCAACCGCGCCCAAGACGCCGTTAGCGCCGAGATCGAAGCCAGTCGCGCGCGCGAACGCCAAGCCACTGAGGCCTACGAGAAACGTCTGGTCGAAATGCGCGAAGAGACGGAGCGCGAACTCGAACAAGCCGTCACCGCCGCAAAGTCGGGCTCGGGGGACAGCGAAGAAGCCAAGAAAGCCCGCCTGGAGCTAGAGCGCGCACGTGAGGCCGAGCTCTACAAGCGCGTCGACTCCCGTCAGCGCCAGCTCATGCTCGACGCCCAGGCCCAGGACCGCAAGACGCAGAAACTCGCGGAATCGGTCGAACACTCGGCCGAAAACCGTATCAAAAACACCGAGACCTACGAAGCCGCTCGCCGGGCGGAACTCCAAAAGGCGTACGCGCAGGAAATCGAAACCAATACCCACCGACTTCGCGACTCGCACCAAGACGAGACGATGACTTACCGCGAGCAGCTTCAGAAGCTGAATGATCACCAGAAGCGCTACCTCGCCGACAAGGCCGACGGACGCGCGGACGCAATCAAGGAATTCTCGGGCGAGGTTCGCTCCAACGAGAAGATGATGACCGAGGTCTTCAACCGCGACCTCGAAAACTATCGCCGCGCGATGAAGTCCAATGACGCCTACCTCAATCATCTGAACAGCCAGAATCTGCGCGACAAGGACGCC
>JBEIOW010000551.1:0-1908 GCA_040377385.1 Bacteriovoracaceae bacterium
AACGCTGTCGCCGTCGTTGGCGTAGTTCTTCGCGGCGTTGATTCCGCCTTGGGCAGCGATCGAATGCGCACGGCGCGCGGACTCGTGGATACAGAACGACTTGACCTGGTAACCCATCTCGGCGAGTGAGGCGGCAGCCGAGGAGCCGGCGAGACCCGTTCCGACTACGATCACGGTGTGCTTCCGCTTGTTCGCCGGGTTCACCAGCTTGACGGAGCCCTTGTGGGCTTCCCATTTTCCTTCGAGTGCACCTTCGGGAACTTTAGAGTCGAGTTTCATCATGAGGTGGCTCCTCTCAGCATCGAGCCGAGATCAAAATAGATCCAAAGCGGCAGGAACAGGAAACCCACCGAGAGTAGAATCGCGAGCAGGTAACCCAGCGCCGTCACGAGCGGAGAAAGCTTCGGGTTCATCGCGCCCAAGCTTTGGAACGCGCTCCAGAAACCATGGCGAAGGTGCATCCCGAGGAAAAGCATCACGAACACGTAAATGCCGACCACCCAGGGCTTTTGGAACTCTTCGTACACGAGACGATACAGATCGCGTACCGGCACGCCGTCGAGCGTGGTGGTGTAACCGTCCGCCTCGGAGGGTCCCCACTTAAAGTGAATTTGGTGCCAGATCCAGAACGCACCAAGAATGAGACCACTCACAATCATATTGCGGGAGCTGACGTTCGAGCGGCTCGGGCCGCCTTTCGAAACAGTCTTCGCGTAACCCTGCGAGCGCGCTCCTTTGTTGCGCTTCGTAACCAGCACCGCGCTCACGATGTGAACGACGAAGAACGCGAAGAGCCCCCACTGCGCGATCGCGAGCAGAGGTCCCAGCTTGGTCAGTCCGTAGGCGTAGGCGTTGAACGATTCCGGGTTCGGCGAAAGCAGGGTAAGGTTGCCCAGCAAGTGCGTGATCGTGAAACCTACGATCGCCAGCCCCGTGAGGGCCATGATGAATTTCCGACCGATCGTGGAACCCAAGGCTCGACGTAGAGGAATCATGAGAGCGCACCTTTCCCAGACGGGAGAAACAGGACCTGAACCGATAAAATCCGGATGCTCACAACATACCGTACCCGAGGAGATGGCTCAAGGATCGCTTCGACGCCAGGCAAGGCGTCGCGAGAAAAAACGCGGACAAAGCCGAGACAATCCATCGGAGTTCCCCGGCCCCCAAAAGAGCATGCTAGACAGGAAGGATGGCGATCCTCGGTCTCCGTCACGCTGCTCTCCCAACTCGCGATCTTGCACGTGGAATCGCGTTTTACCGCGACTTTCTCGGCTTTGCGGCCTATCACGACCGCGATGCCGACTGGGCGATGCTCGAATGCGGAGGCACCTCGATCAGCCTGATTCGAACCCCAGCCTCCCCCTCCCCTCCTGAGGGTGGACCCTCACGTGCCTTCCACCCCAGTCACCTCGGAATCACCGTCTCGACCCCCGAAGAAGTCCCAGCGCTGCATGCCCGCCTGAGCCAAGCTGGCCAATCCGTAGGGAAGATCGAAACCCACCGCGACGGCAGCCAGGGTTTTTACGCGCTGGACCCGGACCAAAACCAGCTCGAGATCATTTTCATCCCCGCCGTTTCGCTGAAGGACTCCTCCTGGTTTCCTGCGCAAGAAGCGATCATCGTCCTCGCGCACGGAAGTTCGGACCCTCGGTGGCGCGAAACGCTGGTTCGGCTGACCGACCGATTCCGGAGGAATCTGCCTCCCGGCACCCCGCTTGAGCTCGCCTATATGGAATTCGCCACACCCGACTTTGGGCAGGCGGCCGAGTCCCTCCTTCGGAAGGACAACGCGATTCGGCGTGTCCACGTGCTGCCGAACTTTCTCTCGAGTGGAGGGCACGTTTCGAAAGACTTGCCGGCGCTGGTCGACTTCGCTCGCCAGCAACATCCCGACCGCGAGTGGCT
>JBEIOW010000154.1:0-5569 GCA_040377385.1 Bacteriovoracaceae bacterium
CGAGCCACGCTCACCTGCGACGGGAGCCGGGCCATTCCCTTTTCCACCGATGACATGGGTCTTACCACTGCGATCTTTAAAGACGAATCCCCGGGACTCTTCACGAGCCGGGGATGGCTTTCTGCCGTCGTCGCGTGATCGGGCGGGCTTCCCGGGCCGATCTTTACTCTCGCCTTTTTTGTCGCGTTTCGCTTTCGCCATCCGTGGCTAGAGCTTAACAGATGAGGGAGAGAGTGTCAGGGGCAAGGCGTCTGGGTGCCATTATTATCAAAGCACCGGAGCACCTGCACATTGACTCTGCCGCACATGATTCCGGGATCGCCCGTGTTCGTCGAAGCGTTGAATCCGAACCCGATGTAACCGCTCGAATGCACACGGTAGGGGTTCCAGCGAGTGGCATTGTGGAGCGATGCGAACTCATTCGTACCGTAGACGATCATCGACCAAGCCATGCGACTGCCGTTGAAGGTTTGGATCTGGCCATTGCGGTAGCCGTCCATCGTCGTATCGCAGTTGGATGAAGGCATCCCGCCCCAGCTCCAGCTGACTCCGCCGCTGCGCGTGCCCCAGTAACCGGAGAGCTGAGCTGCGACTTGATCGCCGGCGCGGACGAGCACGTATCCGCCGAGAACCTGCGGCCAGTAGGCGTAGTTGAGACTGTTGCTGTTGATCTTGTAAGCCTGCTGGCCTTGGGTACTGAGGTTCACGACAGGCTGTGCGATTCGGCAAAGCTGCTGACCACTGTGGCCGTTCACGAGGTCGCCACGGAACTCAGCCGAGCAGCGTGCGATGACGTTACCGCCATTGGGGAAACCGGGTTCGTAGGTACCGCCCTGACCTTGTCCGGGAACGCAGCTATAGCCATTCCATACGGAGCCCGGAGGGCACTGGTTGCCTTGCGAAATACAGGTCGTTCCGTTCCAAGTGTAGCCATTCACGCACTGGGGATAGCCGTTGTTGTACACGCAGCTTGCGCCATTGAAGTACTGACCTTGTGGGCACTGGGTCGTGGTATTCGGCACGCAGCTGTAGCCGTTCCAATACTGATCCGCGGGACACTGTTGTGTTCCGCCGCTGATGCACGCGGTGCCATTCCAGGTATAACCGCTGATGCATTGAGGATAGCCATTGTTGACGACGCAGCTGCCGCCATTCCAGTAATAGCCGGTCTGGCAATTCTGCACTCCTGGGTTGACCGTGCCGGGCGGAACGGTTTCGTCTTTCTTTCCGCCGCATGCAGCGGTGATGAAAACGGCGGATACGAGAAGCAGCCAGTTGAAATGTTTCATATGCGTAAACTCCGCCGGCCCTATAGCGGAATTCGTGCCAGAAAAACGCGCTTGAAACGGCCCTGTTAACGACTTGAGGGCGGCTTCGGTCAAGGATGTGAACAAGATTCGCGACACTGTCTAAAAGTTCGGCACCGCAGTCCGAGGCGAACGCAATCGCTGAAATCGGGGTCGATCGTGTCCCATCCCTGAAACCAGGGTAAAAAATGGGCGATTTCCAGGAAATGAGACGCTTGGAACCAAAACTGACCTCTGATATAGGGAGATCAGTTCCATTTGACGCCCTGCTCTGTATGGTCTGGTTTGAAGTGCCCAGGTGGTGGAATTGGTAGACACACTCGTTTCAGGGGCGAGCGCCTAACAGCATGCTGGTTCGAGTCCAGTCCTGGGCACCATTCAAAGATTCAAATCTAACCCAAGCCTTTCGAGGTTCGCCTGGCACCGCTTCATACCCTCGAAACTGCGCAGAAAGATTTCGTCTGGCTGGATGTCGTCAATCCCACTCACGAAGAACTGCAGAGTGTGGCCGAACGCTATTCTCTCCATCCTGCTACGATCGAAGCCTGTCTTGATCCGGAGCATCTTCCGCGCGTAGAGCGCATCGGAGATACCGATTTCCTCATGCTGCGCGGATACGATGCAACTGCTCCAGCGGATGCAGAGGACATTCCGGCACTGACCCGCAAGATCGCCGTTTTTTCGAACCCGCGCTTCCTCATCACCGTTCATCGCGCGGATCTGCCGTGGGTAAGTCAGGTTCGCGCGAAGTGGGGAGTGAGGCCCGCTCAGTTCACCTCGAAAGCGCGTTTCCACATGCTGGGTGATCTTTTGAGTGGAACGATCGATAGCTTTGAAGCTCCCATCGAGCGAGCCTTTGAACGGTCCGAAGAACTGGAAGACCGACTCTTTCGAGAAAAATCCCAGCGGGAGGATCTCGAAGAGATCTACTCGCTCCGGCGGAGGATCGCGACGCTGAAGCGCCTCTTGCGACTGACGGTCGAGACTTTGCCGAAGCTACCGATCGATTCTAAGCCGGCAGAACCCTTCTTTCGCGGGATTCGGGACCATGCGACTTCCCTTTACCATTACTTGGACGACCTCCAGGAGAACCTGCAGCAGCTCCTTCATCTCCAGCTTTCGCTCAGTAGCCAGCGGACAAATGAGTCGATGCGCGTCCTGACGGTCTTCTCGGCTTTCTTTCTCCCCTTAAGCTTCATCGCGGGCGTTTACGGGATGAATTTTCGCTGGATGCCGGAAATCGAGTGGAGACAGGGCTACCCCTATGCTCTTGGATTGATGGCGGTGGTCGCGCTAGGAATTGGACTTTGGTTCCGGCGTCGTGGATGGTTGGATCCAGGTTAAGGACTTAAGAAACCATGTCGAACGAAGCATCTCCCTCATCGTTGCAGATTCCTTCCGCCTCCCAAGAAGCTTGGGACGAACTTCGCTCGGGAAATGAACGTTACCGGCGCGGCGCCACGAATCTGAACCATCAGATCATTGAGGAACGCAGGCTCCAGACTGCTGCCGGCGGCGCCAAGCCGTTTGCCGCGATCTTGGCGTGCTCCGATTCCCGTGTTCCGGCAGAAATCGTTTTTGATCAGGGACTGGGCGATCTTTTTATGGTGCGAGTTGCCGGCAATACGCTCGCTCCTTCGTTGATCGGCTCGCTTGAGCTGTCCGTGCTGAATTTCGGAATTCCGCTGATCGTCGTTTTAGGTCACGAGCGCTGTGGCGCGGTGCAGGCCGCCTGTCGGCTGATTCTGGAGAATGAGCCTGCCCCGAGCCCCCACCTGGAGATCCTCCTGGAGGAGATCCAGCCGAGCGTGATTCGCGAGCTCAATAAGAAGGGTGAAGACTTTTCCGGACGGGCGGTCGATGCGGAGTTGCTCTCGGGCGTTTCCCACGAAAACGTACGTCATGGGATCGAGGGCCTTCTTCTCCGGAGCGAGATCCTGCGCGAGTACGTGCAAGCCGGAAAACTCTGGATCGTGGGCGGCGTCTACGATCTTGATTCCGGCGAAGTCCACTGGGAAGACGGCTCCTTGCCGGATTCCGTCGAGCTCTAGTCGATCAAAGCAAGAACGCGAGCCCGATCTGGGACGCCCAACTGTAGTTCACTCGCTGGGTGTCGGTGCCTGCGGGGATGGTCACGTTGGCGGGCGCGGTGAGGTTTTCCTTGTAGCGGAGCACACGCAGTTCAAGCGTGAGCGCGACACTCTTCGAAAGATAGATCTGCTGACCGAGGCCAAGATGCGGTGCGATGGAGGATCCGTTCTCGGCGCTAACGAGCCCGAGGCCGCCGAGCAGGTAGAAATCGAAATAGAGAATGCTGTCGCCGATGAACGAGAGTTTTCCGTAGAGCGGACTCACGAGTGCTTCGATCGCCACTTGGGACTTCGGACGATTCAGCAGCGTTCCGTTTCCAGTGACTTCGAGCGTTTGCAGGGCGCTTGAAGAGGAGACGAAGTACTTTGATCCACTCAATTGAAGGGCCCAGTTCTCCCCGAAGTAGTAACCGAGCGAGCCGCCTGCGGATTTGACCGAAAGGAAGGGATCTGTAGAAACGAATCCGCCTCCCAGGCCGAGCCGAAGTTTACCGGCCTTTTTGTACTGACGGTTCTGGATGACGGCGAGTTCAGTTGAGTCGCCTCGTGCCCAATAGCGCTGACGGAGATTCTTCACGTCGGTTTCGACCCCTTTGGCGGTGGAGGGCCGCGCGGCAGGAGCGGCTTCCTCCGCACGCGCCGCGGACGTGGAAAGCAGAAACAAATTTGCAACGCAAAGGGACATAAGGAAGGGTTTCATCGGTCATCCGAATACCCTTAAAGAGAAGATGGGGTCAATTCTTGGGGGAAGGATTCCGCTTTTTCAGTTCGCGAAATTCTTTCATTTTGACGCAGAGATTCTCAGTGTGTGCACGAAGCTGGCCGAGCTCATCTTCCCAAACTTCGGTCGACGTTCCGCGTTCCGCGGCGGGCGCTCTGCCCCAGTCCCACGCGGCACCCGCTTTACGGGGCTCAATCTTGCCTGACTCGATTTCTTGCGCGAGTTCTTTGAACTCGGGGTGGGCCTGATTCCAAAGCATCTCTTGCGAGGCTCCCTGAAAAATCTCAATTTCGACCAAGGAGTTGTTTTGAGCGACTTCCGACAGGGTGGTCAGCATACGCGCATTCACGCGACCCAGTTCCGCGCGAATCTCAGCAAGAGAGCGGGCGATACGGGTGGGGACGCCTTTTCGGTACTGAAGGAGGAGGCGCTGCAGCCCCGCGTTCAGTCGCGCGTGAGACGCGTGATCACCGTTCGTGGTTTGCAATTCAGCAAGAAGCTCGTCCACTCGCCGCTCGGAACGCTTGAGCCAGTTTACCTCTTCTTGCCGAGCAAGAAAGACGCTGGAGCGCAGCCATTCGGTTCCGATCGCGTCGGGCACTTCGATTTCCTGCTCCAAGTAGCCGATCGCCGAAGCGTAGAGATCACGAGACTGAGGGGTGGATTTCTTCAGATTCCAGTCGTGAAGCCAGCGATAGGAGTCTTTGTACTGAGTCCGGAACCGTTGAACGGTTTGGTAGGCACTGGGAAACTGGCAAAGCTCGACAAAAGACATGGCCATCAACATCGGAGCTTCGGGAGCGAAAGCACGGCGCAGACCGCTCGAGAGCAAATCCGAAGCGATGCCGATCGAGCCCGGATACGATTTAGATTGAAGGTGGGTCCACGCAGTTTCGGTCAGCGCATCGACGAGCCAATTGGATTTTTTGTCGATCCTCTTATAGGCGCGGTTGGCCTGACTCCACTTCTGCAGGCGGAAATAGGCTCGACCCAGCATCAGCGCGGCCTCGTCCTCGAGTGAGGTGAGGTAGGGATCGCTTGTCTTTCGCGCCAGGAATCTTTCGAAAGCCGCAACGGACAAACTCGTTTGCTTGCTCTGAGTAGCTTCAACCCCTCGGAGAAAGTCGAGATACGACTCACCGCCGGCTGCAGAAAGAGCTTTCCTCAGTGCGGTGGCTTCGGGAGTTGAGCCACGTTCGGATAAGATCTCGTTTTTCAAGAGCGCAAAGAGAGACTCGCGCACCGCAGGAAGTGCGGAAGGCGGCAGGCGTTCGAGTGAAAACTTTGCAACGAACGGAATGACCTTCGCATCCGGCAGGAGGTGGCCGGTTTCGCGCCTCATCATGTTGAGGCATTCCAGAGCAGCAGCTTGGATGCCGTTGGAGCGGCTATGCGACGGGAGTTGAAGTGCGGTCTCAAAAGATCTCTTTGCGAGCGGCGCGAGGCCTTCA
>JBEIOW010000036.1:0-9880 GCA_040377385.1 Bacteriovoracaceae bacterium
GTGATCCGATCCTGGCGCTACCGAAACGGCGCTGGGCGATCGTTCCCCGTGCAGTTCATTCTCAATCCAATTCACCATCTCCTTTGGCCGATGCTCCCAGAACGGATTTTGAACAACGGAGACCTTCGGCAAGGGATGCGGCACCCGGTAGGCGTTGAACGAAGTCAAAGTCTTCGAGGTAAATTCAAATTCGATCGATTGGGGCTTGGGTGCCTTGGTTCCGCGCTCGTCGAGGACGCCGGAAGTGAAATAGACCGTACAACCCAGGGACTTCGCAATATTGAGAGAACGGTCCCAATCTTTGGCCACTCCGCGCATGAGGAAAGCGAAACGTGGAATCAACACAGTGTAGCCCGGTCTGTTTTTCTCCCGGTTGCAGGCATTGTACTGCGGAACAGAAAGCGCCTTCACGGTCATGAAACCCAGGTAGTGGCCGGTCAGGCTGGTATCAGGATCGAGCGCCGCGCTCTCGTCGAGGCGCGGGTTAATGCAAATCACATCGTCACGCGCCTGGGAGGGATTCACGCCCTCGAGCTTCAACATCTTTTGAAGTGCGGTCTCGCGATAGGAATGCAGGGGCTCGTTGGCGATCGGCAGAGCCGAAAGCGTGTTCAGGAATGGATCGAGGACGAACGGAAGCATTAAGATCGCCGGGCGAATCGGACGCAGGCTCAGGAGCAGCAGCGCCAACAACGCCGGGAGCATGCCTTTGAGGTACGACTCCAAGATGAAGGCCTGCGGAGAAACGGCATCCGTTGGCGGCGGGGGCGCACTCGCTGTAGGCGAGAAAAGCTGCGCTTTCACCTCCGCGTAGCGAGTCGCGAAGGTGTCGAAATCCGACCCCTGGAAATGAACCCACGCCGCTCCTCCTGCACCGAACAGAAGAGTCACCGCCAACGCCGCCATCAATGGCTTGCGAAGATTGCGACGGATGCAGCGATCAAGCGCGACTGCTCCTAAGAGCAGAACTCCGATCGACACCAGCACGAGCTGTTTTTCCGGGTATCTGAATTTGGAGAGGAAGGGAACGATTCGCACGACAAGGGGATAGAGAAACCCCTCAGAACCGAGAGCCAAGAGCAACGCGATGGCGGTCACCGCGGCCACGACGCGCATGCGAGGAATCACCACACCCATTGCCGCCAAAGTCAGCGCGAAGAAACCGAGATACGGTGACGGATTCCATACGTAGAGATTTTCGCTGGAGTGAAAAAGGAGTGTGCTCACCTCGCTGTACGCAAAGATAAAGGAGTCCATTAATCCGGGCAAAACGGTAGCGAGCCAGGAGATCGGACGATAGCTCATCGCGAGTACGCCCACGTCTGTCATGCCCGCGTCGCGAATCGTGGTTTTCATCTCCGTGAGGGTCGGAAGCCACTGGATGAGTGAGACAAGAAAAGCTCCGGCGTGAACGACGGCGATCCACGCGAGACGGCGAGCGGCCATCGGCAAGCGCTTCCCGGTCATCGCGCGATGGAGATAGAGCATCCCGTAAAGAATTCCTAACCCAACACACCAGACGTAGGCGTGCGCCTCACTTCCCAGCAGGAGCAAAAGAGTGCAAAGCGCAGCCGCCAACGAGTTGAAGGCTAGGGCGACGGGCTTCCGGTCACTGACCCGAAGCGCCGAGAGCAGAAAATACCAAAACCAAGGCAGCCAAGTCAGGCCGACGATATAGATGCTGTGAAGGATGTAGTTGATCGCGGTACCCGAAAATCCGTAGGCAAGCGCGGCTCCGAAAGCGACCATCGGCGAAACCCCAAAGAACGCGACGAGCATTGCGAACCCCATTGCGCCAATTCCGAGGTGGAAAGCGACCTGGAGAGTGACCGCATGGTCTAGGGATACTGCCATTTGCAGCCAACGAAGCGGGTAGGTCGGCTGAATGGTCGCATCGGCAAAGAGCGGCTGGCCATCCCCGAGGTACTCCGCGATGCCTGGAGATCGGTCGGCTTGCCACCACTCCTTGAGCTCGCAAAGCGCACCCATGTCGTTTCTGCTGAGGTCGAGCCCGACATAGTTGCCGTCGAGCAGAATCGGGACGAAGGCGTACCAGGTGGCGACGACGATGCCTGCCAAAAGTGCCGCGAAAAGACGCAACCGACTGACCCGCGAGCGAGAAACTTTAGCCATCGGACCTAAGGATCGCCGCTTCGTCCGCATCTTCCAAGAGTTTTAAATCCCCGCCACTCGCCGCACGGGCAAGTTCAGGAGTGCGGGCACCGAGTGCCGTCCAGCTCTTTAAGAGCGATCGGATCGCAGGTTCGGCCGACGCCGCTCCGGCATCTCCATCCCGACGGGCCGCATAGAGGAGATCCTGCAAGCCCCGCAATGCTCCCTCGACCGGTTCGAGATCGCTGTTACTCATTCCCTTTTCTTCGCGAAGCAGCCGCAGGAATTCTTGGATCGAATAGACGCGTGGATTCAGGCCGTAGACCCGCTCGAGCGCATCCTCGAGAACCGTTCGCGCTTGCAGGAGCGTCGCCTCGAGCGTTCCACGGTCAGCGGATCCGGATCCATCCACCCAATGCTTGAGCTCGGCTTCCGCTTTGTTCCATGCACGCTTCGGATCCACCGCGGCGGACGCCGAACGCTTCCGACTCCCCCGCCGAATGCGACCGATCAGCGAGATGAGTCCCGCGAGGATCGATGCAAAACCCATCGCGACTCCAACCACCCGAGCCGGGCCCACGGCTATAGAAAGCCAGCCGCGCGCGCGATCCAGGAATCCAGGATGGATTAACGTCGGATCCAAAGGCTGCGCGAGCTGCGCGACGAGTGCCTCTGGAGTCAGCGGCGCAGACGCTGCCGTATCACCGGCGGGCTTTTCTTGCCGTTCGGTACCATCTTCAAGCAAGGCTCCCGTCACGCTCACGCGCTGCTGAGACGTGGTGAGGGTCACGTACTTTTTCTGGACCGGATCGAAATGCGAGAACTCAACGGGGGGCAAAACCGCGTCACCCGGTTTACGGAAGACTAAAACGTAGTCGAAGGTCTTTTGTCCCGCGCCGCTCTTCCCACCCGTGATCCGCGAGGTGGCCTCGTACACCCGAACCCCCTCTGGCCACTGCGGTTTTGGAGCATCAAAGGAGGTGAGATTCCCCTGACCTTCGACCTTGATCGAAAACGTCAGCGGCTCGCCCGTCTTCACTTCCGCGCGGTCGACTCCCGCAACGGCTTCGAACTGGCCAATGCCGCCCGTGAAATTCGCGGGCTTCCCTTCCGTCGGAAGCGGCAAGACATCCACCGTCAGAGTTTCGCTCGAAGAACTACCTTTGCGCGGCATCATCTGGTTGAAGAAGCCGGCGAACGGATCGTCCTCATCGAATACACCCGACGAGCCTTGCGAAAAGTAATCGACCTGCACGCCGATGGGATCCAGCGGCAGCTTACCTTCGCGCAGCGGATACGCCGCGTAACGAACGAGGAGAATCCGCTCATAGGGAACTCCGGCGAGGACTACCTGATCGGGCCGGCTTCCGGTATTGGGCTGAACAATCGGCATTTCCAGCTCTTCCCGTAGGAAACCAGACAAAGCCGGGTACTTCTCCCCCTTCACGTTGTAAACGCGGACGCGGGTGTACAAGTAATAACTCACGACGAGTCGCTCACCTTTATAGGCCTGAGCCTTGTCCACTTCAGCGCGTACAAAAAATCCTACGCCCTGCTGGGCCGGGCGCTTGGCCGCTCCCCGCAAACCCACTCCGCCGCCGTACCCTCGAGGAGGAGGCGTGCCGCCGCCACCGGCGACCACGCGAATGGGGAGTGCCGGAGCACGGTAGGTCGCGCCCTCGGCAACGACCTCGATGCCGTCGATCTTGAAGTTTCCGCGACGCTTCGGTCGGAGCACGTAAGTGTAGGTCATCGTCGACTTCATCGAGAAGCGTCCATTGTCATAGACGGTCTCAAAATTCTGGCTCGGGTACTCGCTGACGAGTTCGAAGTCGGGCGCGGAGTAGCGCGGATCCCCCTGCAAACGAGCGATCCCCTCGGATTCTAGGGAGAGCTTCAGGGAGACGGACTCGTCTTCGGCGATCTCGTCGCGATCCAGTCGAGCAGAGAAGGAGACTTCCGCGAGCGCCAGCGTGGATTGCAGAAGCACGGTGGTGACGGTCAGGAGTGGGAAAAATTTCATCCGCTCACCAATCCTTTCCCGAAGTCGTGGTCGGTGCGCTCTGGCGGCGGAGCTTTCCTTGAAGTTCCTTCTCGCGCCGGCCCAACTCGTTCATGACCTGCTCAGCCGCCTCCTTGGAAAGCTTCTGGGACTCGAACGTACGCTTGCCTCGTTGCTGAACCTGCGCGTTCTGTTCATCCTTTTTGTCATCGTCCTTCTCGCCGTCCTTGGGATCATCCTTCTTGTCTTCCCCGTCCTTGCCATCCTTCGGGTCGGATTTTGGATCTTTCTGATCTCCCTGCTGAGGATCTTTGCCCTGCGAGGATTCGCTCTGCTCTTTTTGCTCCGAATCTTTGTCTTTCTTCTCGCCCTGACCACCCGAGTTTTGCTGCTGCTGTTGAAGCATCAGCTCTAAATTCTTTCGCGCGTCCGCTTCTAACTTCTCGTCGCCGTAGGACTTGGCCTGCTCGATCGCATCGATGAAAGCGGGAATTGCGCGGGCGGGATCCTTCTTCTGCATCCAAGAATTACCCTGGTTGAAATAGGAACGACCGGCCAGACCAGGATCCGAGCGCTTCTCCGCATCGCGACCGGCTTTCTCAAATTCTTCGGCGGCCTTCTCCCAGTTTTCTGCCTTGTATTCGATCGAACCCTGATTAAACCGAAGTTCGGGCGAGGCGGGCGAATGCGCCTGCGCGTCCCCGAAGCTCCGTTTGGCTTCGTCGATGCGGTTTTGTTCGTAAGCTCGGAGGCCCTCTTCGTTCTTGCGGTAGGTCTCCCAATCCGCCGCACGCGCCGTCTCCACCGTCAGCGAAAGGGAACTCAGCCCCGCCAGCACCACCGCACCCTTCGCCAGGGTTCTGGCCGCGGGTCTGAGCTTTCCGCTCCAAGAAGCTCCTTCCTTGCGCTTTCGCAGCATCCGGCGGGCCGGCGCGAAGAGCTCCGCAAAAAGTAGGATCAGTCCTAGCGCGAGCGGGATTTGATACCGTTCCTGGCGCGTGGTGACTTTTCGTTCAGTGAGGTCTCCGCGCGCGAGCGCTCCGAGATCCGCGACGAATTCAGTGAGCTCCCGTCCTGATTCCGTCATTGTCCAATAGCGACCGCCCGCCGCCTGAGCGACCGCTTCCAGGGCCGCCGGATTCATTTTACTCTGGACCGTCCCGCCAGAACGATCCCGCTTGTAACCTCGAAGCTGTCCACTTGAGTCACGGACCGGCACGGGTCCACCCATCTCCGTGCCGACACCGAAGACATACAGGCGCACAGCCTGGGCCTTCAGTCGTTCGGCGGCTTCTTTCGCGCCTTGCTCGTGATCCTCACCATCGGAGATCAGGACCACGACCTTGGATCCGAGCTTGGCGCTTTCCGTGGCTTCACCTTCTTCGGAGCCGCGATCGAGTGCGCGCAGCGCGGTATCGAGCGCGTTGCCGAGATCGCTCCCCTGCGTGGAAACGGCCTTCGGATCAAGAATCTCGAGGGTATCGTTGATGTAACCCAGGTCATTGGTCAGCGGAGAGGCAAGGTAGGAGCTCGCTGCAAAAGCGACGACTCCAACGCGATCCCCGCTCAATCGTTCCACCAAGGTCCGCAGAAAAAACCGCGCCCGCTTCAGGCGATTGGGCGGAACATCCTCGGTCATCATGGAATTCGAGACATCCACCGCGACCATCAGGTCCAGGCCGCTGACCTTCACGGTTTCTTCCAACACGCCCCACTGCGGTCGGGCGAGCGCGAGAGTAAGAAAGACAAACGCCGCGATCCACGTCCAAGCTTTGCGCTTGAGTCGTGAGTAATCGACTTCGGGCGCGATTACGGACCAATTCTGCGGAACAGCAAAGCGCTCCAAGCGCTTCTTTCGCATCCTGATGGAGCGGTCGAACGCATAGATCAGAAGCGGCACCGCCGCGAGGAACCAGAGCCAGCTTGGATTCGCCCACGTCATGCGGTGAGCCTCCACCAGCCCTGAGCCAGAAGCTGCGCGATCAACAGCAGAAGGACGCCGAACTGAAGCGGCGTCTGGAACCGATCATTGTAGCGAGTCTTTTGACTGGTCTTAACCTCGGTTCGTTCCAAACGATCAATTTCGCTGAACACCCCTTCGAGGGCTTTCTCGTCCGTCACTCGATAGAACTTCCCGCCGGTGGCCCCCGCGATTTCCTCGAGCAACTTCGGATTGAGAGCGTTGTCAAACCAGGTGTACTGCGTCGGCATCATGCGTCCAAAGGCGTCTTTGCGACGAATTGGAAGACGCACTCTCCCCTCGCGCCCGATCGCGATCGTATAGACTTTGATTCCAAACCCCTGCGCGAGTTCGCCGGAGGTCTGCGGGTCGACTTGGCCAACGTTATTGTCTCCGTCGGTGAGAAGGACGATCACGCGACTCTTAGCCGTAGAATTGCGGAGTCGATTGATCGCGACGGCAAGTCCATCGCCAATGGCTGTCCCGTCCTTCAACACGCCCATCTCGACGTCACGGATCGAACGCATGACGAGTCCGTAGTCGAGCGTCGGGGGCGCATGCGTGACAGCCTCGCCCGAGAAGCTGACGAAGCCGATCCGGTCGGTCGTGCGACCCTTGATAAAATTTTCCATCACCTCTTTGGCGATGTCGAAACGGCTGCGATCACTCAGATCCTCGATGTTCATGCTAAGCGACACGTCCATCACGAGCATGATGTCGATGCCGTTGGCGCTCCGCTCAACCTGAGTGAAGCTCGACTGGGGTCGAGCTAACGCGATGATGAGGAGCACTAAGCCTAAGTACCGCAACCAAAGCAGGGTGCGAACGGGGTTGCCGCTTGAAGGTGCAGCTCGAAGTCCGAACGGCAAACGGATCTTGGCGGGCAGGTTCCGAGAGAGCCATAGCCGGTGAAAAATCGGCAACAGCAGCAATAGGAAAAGAAAGCCCCAGGATTCGAATCTCATTTTGGACCGCCCGTCTTCAGCGGTTCCGAGGGACGAATCCAGTTCCTGATTCGCGGGCCGAGCGCCCGAATCAGGTCCTCGCTGGGCTCGCCGCCCGCGTACTTCACTCGGTCCATTTCCTCGAGCAGCGACTTGAGGTGAGCGACGCGTTCGCCCCGAAGGTCCGATGACAGAGGAGCCGAAGCCGAGAGCGCGGCCAAAATCTCCGCCGTCGTGCTCTCCTCGGCGTCGAAGGAATAACGAGCCCCAAGATACCGCCGCAGGATGCGCGAGGCGGCGAACGAGTGCTTTCGGTACTCGCGCGCGTCGATCCACTTCATCGCTTCGAGTTTCTTGAGCGAGTCGATCGCCAGTGCCTCGGCGGTGCGAGCGGAATCATTCGAGCTAGGCACCTCCGAGAAGAGCTCTACCGGCGGACGGCGACGGCGCGCACGCGCGACCACAAAAACGACTGAAACGACCGCGAGCGCAAGCAAGGCTCCCAGCAAAGCCGCTCCCCACTTCACTACGAAGGGCTTTTCCAGAGACACGGGCGGAAGCGCCGGAGCCGCTTCGGGCGCCGCGGGCGGCGACTCTCCAGGAGCGGGCTCTTTGCGTTCGATCGACGAGCGCACGGGGACTTGGATGGGTTGAGTTCGGCCGAGAGTTTTTCCGGAAGCATCGGCGACCATGAGCGGTGGGAGCTCCAGGCTGCCCGGCGCAAGCGGATAGACACGAATCCGCAGCTCGCCCTCCGGAGCCTGCTTTTCACGCGGCATCACTCGCGCCTCCCAACCGAGATCGCGGAGCGGAAGCGCTCCCGGCGGGAGCGTCGCCGTCAGCGGCTCTGCCAGCGACTCGACCCCGGGCAACCTCACCAGTAACTCCAGTCGGTCGCCGACTTGGACACCTTGAAGCGAAGCGCCCTTGAGTTCGGTGATGAGTTCAGGTGGAGCCGGCTCCACCGCGAACGCGAATATCCCGGTCAAAATCATCAGAAGAGGGAAATTCATCCTCCCCCCTTGCGACGCTTCCGGATGCGGAAGAATTTCACGAGGGCTTCGAGATAATCTTCTTCAGTGCGTAAGGGGACTCGCTCGACGCGGGCGCCACCGAGAATGCGGGCGCGCTCCGCCTCGCCTTGTTCCTGCTCGGTCTTGAACCATTCCTTGAACGCGTAAGAACCCGTATCAATCCACCGCTCTTCGCCCGTTTCCGGGTCGACGGCGAGGAAAGTTCCGACATCCGGCAGCGTGCGCTCGCGCCGGTCGCTGACTTCCAGCGAAACTACGTCGTGGCGGCGGGAAAGCAGCTTCAATGGGAACTCATACCCACCCGCCTGAAAGTCGCTCGCGATGAAGACCACCCCGGCGTGTTTCATCACGCGACGGGCGCTCTCGAGCGCCGTGGAAAGCGCCGTACCGGGCTTGTCCGGCTCGAACGCCAAGATCTCCCGCAGAATCCGGAGGAACTGCTGCTTGCCTTTGCGGGGCGGAAGCATCGTGCGGACCTCGCCATCAAAAAGGATCAGCCCCACCTTGTCGCCGGCCTGGATCGCCGCGAAAGCGATGAGTGCGCAGGACTCGGCCACGGCTTCGATCTTCAGGCTTCCCGCCGAGCCGAAAAGCTCCGAACCCGAGCCATCGACCAAGAGCATGACCGTCAGCTCACGCTCTTCTTCGAATTTTTTGACGAGCGGCTCGCGCGTCCGCGCCGAAACCTTCCAGTCGATGTGCCGGACATCGTCGCCCGCCACGTACTGGCGATGCTCCGAGAACTGCACCCCGGCGCCCTTGAAATGGCTTTTGTACTGCCCGGACATAAGATCATCCATCCGCTTGCGCGTACCCACTTCAATCCGACGGACTTTCTTGAGCAGCTCTTCGGGTAGCACTTACGGAACGGGGACCTGGGCGAGGATGGTCTTGAGAATGCCTTCGCTCTCGAGTCCCTCGGCTTCCGCCTCGAACGAGACGAGGATCCGATGGCGAAGGATGTCGTAAACGACTGCCTTGATGTCGTCCGGAGTGACGAATCCGCGATGCTGAAGGAATGCGTGCGCACGAGCCGCTTTGGCGAGCGCGATGGTCGCACGTGGAGACGCGCCGGCCTGGAGCTTGCCCTTGAGCTGAGTCATGCCCGCCTTTTCCGGGAACCGCGTCGCAAAGACGAGGTTCAGGATGTAATCCTTCAGCCGGTCTTCCAGGTGAATCATCGACGAAAGCCTGCGCGCCTCGAGGATCTGCGCCGGGTGGCAGACTTTGCGCGCTTTCGGTGCCTTCACGCCGGTCATCCGATCCAGGATACGCTTCTCTTCGGCGAGCGTGGGATAACCCACCTTCACCTTGAAGAGAAACCGGTCGAGCTGCGCCTCAGGCAGCGGGTACGTGCCTTCTTGTTCGATGGGGTTTTGGGTCGCCAGTACGATGAACGGATCCTCGAGCAGGTACGTCGTCTCGCCGATCGTGACCTGGTGCTCGCCCATCGCTTCGAGCAGCGCGCTCTGCACCTTGGCCGGCGCGCGGTTGATCTCGTCGGCGAGGAGCAGATTGGTGAAAATCGGCCCTTTGCGTGGGGAAAAGTCCCCGGTCTTTTGGTTGAAGATCATCGTGCCGACCAGATCGGCCGGGAGAAGATCGGGCGTAAACTGCACCCGCTTGAAATCGACGTGCATGACGTCGGCGAGCGTCTTGATCGTGAGGGTTTTGGCGAGACCCGGCAACCCTTCCAAAAGCACATGGCCATCGCAGAGCAACGCGAGCACGAGTCGCTCGAGCAGCACTTTCTGGCCGACGACGACTTCGCCGGCTTCCTTGAAAAGCTCGTCCACGAACGCGCTCTTCTCTTTGATCTCGACGCTCA
>JBEIOW010000512.1:0-2141 GCA_040377385.1 Bacteriovoracaceae bacterium
AAACAGCGTCTTCCCGCTCGCTCGCCCCATCGAGACGCTGCCCAACCTGCCCGCCACTCTGAAAGTAAACTGGCTTGCGCAGACCCTTCCGACCTCCTGGGCGGAGACGGACTTCACTGCGCTGGCCGCCGGCCGTGCTGCGATGACCGAAGCGGATAAGCGCGGTCCGCTCTCCGTAGGCGTCGCCGTAGAAGGCAAACTCAAAGCGGACTCTACCGCCAAGACGGATACTCGACTGGTGGTGTTTGGCTCCACCTACTTTGCGAACAACCAGTTCCTTCGCCTCGGCGTCAACGAAGATCTACTGCTCAATTCGATCAGCTGGTCGCTCGACGACGAGGGCGTAATCTCCATTCGTAAAAAAGAAGAAGAAGGCGCGCAGCTGAACCTCACGGTCCAGGCGTTCCGCCTGATCCTATGGCTGGTCGTCATCGGTCTACCCCTCGCCCTGATCGTCGGCGGTGTGGTGAACTGGGCCCTGCGCCGGAGGATGTGAAATCGTGAGCTCCGCCGACGGATTGAATTGGAAAAAGCCGCTTCTCCTGGCCGCCGTGCTCGGCGTCGCCGGGGGAGGTCTCTACTGGATGGAGACGAGCTACAATCCCAGCAAAGAGAAATCAGAAGAGCGCTCCAAGAAGCCTTTTCCACTCGACGAGACGCCGGTGGCGCGCATCACGGTGCAGGACGGAGCTCGCGCGACGTTCACTCTTCGCTGCCTGAGCTTGGATCAAAAACTTTGTAAGCCCGCTGACGCCTCCAAGTGGGAGCTCGAAACCCCCATCAAGACCGGCGCTGACGAGAACAACGCGAATGGCTTGCTGTCCAATCTCAATAATCTGCTCACGAGCGAAACCGTTTCGCTTGCGGAGGAGAGCCCAGACAAACGTGCCGCCCTGCTGACCGACTACGGACTTTCGGCGGCTCAACGGACGGCCAAAACCGCCCGAAGTATTGAAGTCTCCTTGGCCAGCGGCGAGACGATCCGGATGACCTTCGGTGAGCTCCATCCGCTCGGCGACACTCACTTCGCGCTGCTGGGCAACGATGAGACCAAGGTTCTCTTGGTGCCTTCTTACTTCAAAACCAACTTTGACAGCGACCTGACCTACTTCCGCGACAAGAAGCTTTTTGCGGTCACGCCCGGAAAGATCGCCTCGTTCGAGCTCTTCGGCCCGAAAGGGCGAGTAAAGGGCGTGCGCGAGGGCGCCGAATGGATGCTCGAGTTCACGGAGAAGGGCAAGTTGCAGCGCCTGGCTGGCGATATTGAATCCGTTGACACCTTCCTTTCGTCCGGTCTCTTCGCAACTGCAAAGACTTTCAGTGCTGAGAACAAAAACAGCCCACAGGCCAAGCGAATTCTCGCGGGGGCCAAGCCAGCCGTTCGACTGCAATTTGTCGAACAGGGAAAAGAGAAAGAGCCGAGTGGCACTTTCGAGCTCACGGTGTTCCGCAAGTCGACCGGCGCGACGAGTACGATTTACGCGACTTCGTCGCGACTAGATCCTCTCTTCTCGATGGATCCAGGAATGATCAATCGGCTCGACAAGAGCGTGAAGGACTTGAGGCTAGCCAGACTGATCGCTTCGCTTGACCGCTATAACAGCTCCAAGCTCCAGTTCGAAGGCACGGCCTTCGGTCCAAAACCTTTCGCTCTGATTCAGAAAAGCCAAAAATGGGTGATCGAGGGCGACGAAGGGACGCCCCTCGCGCAGGACCGGATCGGAGCGTTCTTGGATCAGCTCTCCGGCAAACGTATCCGAGACTTCCTCGCCGCCAAAGACGCTCGCAAGGGGGAAGAAGCGGGCGTCACCGTGACCCTATTCGATGGTGAACGCGAGCGCAGGAAAGTTCGCCTCTGGAAATCCGGTGCCACTGTGTACGCGAAAGATCTCCTATCGCCGCGTGACGAAGTCGCCTTGATTGAGCCCGGCGTTTTAGATGCAATGCCGGCTGACCCCAAGGCGTTCCGTCAAGACTTCCAGCCCCCCGCCTCGGCGACACCGACCGCAGAGCCTCCCGCTCCCGAGCACGGGACGGGATCATGACAGAAATTCAGCTCCCGCCCATCGGTCGCTGTCGCTACTGCGGAGAAGAACGGCTGGAGAATCAGCGGATCTGCTTAAGCTGCGGCCAAGCCGCAG
>JBEIOW010000157.1:0-5495 GCA_040377385.1 Bacteriovoracaceae bacterium
GATGAGGAACGCTCCGCCACGCGGATCCACGCGATCGAGCAAGGATTGAATCGTCGCCGCACCCTTGCCCGCAGCCGCGATTGCGCGCCCTTCCGACAACGCAGTCTCGTACGAGACCGCCTTAGGGTGAATCGAAGTATCCCCATCGAACACCAAGATCAGCTTGATCCGGTCCGGGATCGCCAGACTTCCATCTTCAGCGATCAGCTTGTTGAAGTACTCGCGGTTTTGGACGGCGAGCAGCGTCGACTCGGTGTGGTTCAGGACGTAGGCGATGTCCTTAGCGATCGAGTTCGGATAGATCCCGGTCGACTTCATGCCTGAGAGCATGATGGCCAGATCCGTGTGCGACCACTCCGGGCAGTTGTAGGAGAAGATGGCGCCCACGTCCGACGCCGTAAATCCGCGTCCCTGAAAGAAGAGCGCGAGATGATAGACGCGATCCATGTATTGCCGGGCGGTGATCGCTTTCCACTCGCCGTTGGACTTGAACTTCTGCGCGGCCGAGGTGGGATCGGAATCGGCCCACTGGGCCAGACGGTGGAGGATCGTCGCCATAAGAGCTCCTTACGCTAGGGTTGGATCAACCCAAAGTAAGACTCATTGAAAACGGAATGTCAATTAATCGAGGTAGCGCGAAAGCAGGTCGCGAGCCGCAAATTTGGCCTTCAGAGTCGATAGGAAAACAAAGACTCCGCCCACTTTCCGATCAATGAAAACGAGCTCTCTTGGAGGCGGACGAAGCCCGAGCATTCGCGCGAGGTCCGCTCCCTTCTTGACGACACGGCGGGGCAAATCCGTGACGCTAAAGTCGTAGGGTCTTTCTTTGCCGTCGGCCGCGAGCATCCAAGGTTCGGTGATGAGCGCGCAAAACTCGTAGAAACAACGCTTCATTTCTGGCGAGTCGCCGGGTCTGAGAAAACCCATCTCGATTGCGCCTGCCTCAACCTCGGCCTGCTTTTCGTAGAACGCTCCGCGTACCATGCGGCGATAGCCTGGCAGAAAGGCTTCGGGCACCACGCGCGTGGCGCCGAAATCCAGAAGCACGATTTGATCCGGCGCCGACTCGTCCGTCCGCAGACGGATTCTGAAATTCCCGAAGTGAGGATCGGTCTGAACTAAACGGAATTCGAAGAGCTCCCGAAGATAGAGCTCCAGCACCGCAAGCCCGATCGCGTTCCGTCGCTCCTGAGAAAGACCTAGTACTTCCGGCGAGTCTACGCCGACCCCCACTTCGAACGAAGTGGCCATCACCTTGCCCGTGCAGTAGCGCGCGAAGGTGCGCGGCACGACATACCTCGGATCCACCCCGACCTTCTCGCGGTACAATTCGGTCAAACGGAGCTCTTGCGCGTAATCCACTTCCTGATGAAGCATCTCGCGCACTTCTTCGAAGAGCTGATCGTAACGAGGGCCTTGCGGAAGCATCTTCAGCAGCCCGAAGACGCGCTTCAAAGCGCGGATATCGCTCTCGATGGCGAGGTCGACGCCTGGATACTGAACCTTGAGCGCGATCGACTGTCCTTGGTCCGGACCGGGCGCGCGGATCACGGCGCGATGAACCTGCCCAAGCGACGCCGAAGCGTGAGGCTCACGATCGATTTCCAATTCATCAAAGCGCTCGCCCAGTTCGGCGCGCAGGGATTTTTCGATCGGAGCCCAGTCGAGCGCAGGCGATTGCGCTTGGAGCGACTTGAGGACTTGGTTGATCTCCGGCGGAAGGAGATTCTCCCCGTAAACGGAGAGCATTTGCCCCGCTTTCATCAAACTGCCCTTGAGCTGCCCGAGCTCTTTGGTAAGAAGCTCGACTTGCGACAGGAGCAGCGCCATCGCGCGCGAACCCTTCTCGCTTTCGTCTGCGAAAATACCGCCGACGGCGTGCCCTGCCATTTTCGCGGTCGCCTGCGCGGAAAGCTTCGCGATCGCGAAGCCGCGCGAAAAAGCACCCGTCTTGATTTGTTTGAGTTTCTTCAGCGGATCTTCAGCCAAGGGAACACCTGCTTGATCGAATCGGACCGAACGTCAGAAGATACTGACCCCTCCGAAGCTACCACGCGGGCGCGCGAACCTAAACTCGGGTCATCTCGATAAACGTGCTGATACCAGAAGTAATTCCGCGCGATGAGCGCGACGTAATTCCTGGTCTCGGCAAACGGGATCAGGTCCAAGAACAGGAGCCGATCCCCCACCGGGTAGCGACGAAGCCAGTCCGAAACCTTATCCGGTCCGGCATTGTACGCGGCTAGCGCGAGATCGACATCGCCGCCAAACTGATCCATGAGTGTCCCGAGGTAGCGCGTTCCGAGGCGGACATTCCAATCCGGTTGAAAAAGCGAGTGTTTCATCCGGCCCCCCGCCACTCGGCGCGCGGTATCGGGCATCAGCTGCATGAGTCCCAGCGCACCCACTCGGCTGCGGGCCTGGGGCTGGAACCCGCTCTCTTGGCGAATCAGCGAGAGTGAAAGCAAGGGCTCGACTCGGCTCGCGTGACGACTGAGCAACGGGAGAAGATCCTTCGGGTAGAATAGCCGAAGCGTATCCTGCCCAAATAGCGAGGGCTTCTCACGAAGAATTCCCCCGACCAATCGGAACGACGCGAGATACGCGCCCCCCTTCTGCAAAAGCGCGGCGGCATAAAGGCGCGACTCTGGATCGGTTCCTTCCAGATCGGCAACCTTCGCGCCCAAAAATTCAGTGGCGAGCTCCGGAGCTCCGACTTCCCAGAGAGATTCAGCCGCGGCAAAAATCCAATTCAGGTGAGCTTGATGGGAGGTACGCCGAGAAACGAGGACCGGTTTGGACCAAGGACTGGAACGGCCGGGCTGGCGATGCGCGCGCGCGGAACCAGAATTCTTGCCCCCCTGGATCACGAGCGCATGCAAACTCATTGGATGGCGCGCTTTAAGTCGACCGCTCAACGCCGACGCCCGCACTCGGTCCCCGAGAAGATTCAACGCGCGCACGCGCCAATACACCGCGCGGGAAGTGAAATCCGTCTCCGGCCCTTGCGTCAACGGCCGGAGAGCAAGCTCCGTCTCACGCACGTCCCCGGCCCAGAATGAGAGCAAAGCGTAGCGGAACCTCGCCTTCGGCAATGACCCATCCGCATTTGCGCGCTCGGAGTCCCGGCTCGCGCAACGGATCGCGTTCCGGAAAAGTGCGCGCGCGCGTTTGACCTGGAGTTCATCGGGAAACGCTTCTTCCAGCTTCTGCGCTACCGCGACGTAAACCGCCGTCGAGGCGCATCGTGAGGATTCGGCCCAGGAGTCGACCTCGGTCAGCCAAGGACCCTCGACCGGCATCCCCCGCAAAGCGCGGTGCAACGCCCCTTCTCCCACTTCATCGAGCTTCTTCCAGCTTCCGTCAGCGAGATGTCCTCTTGCTTCGACCTCGCTCAGCGGGGCCGGTTGGCCGCGCCGGCCACTGATATTTTCTGAAGTCGTGGAAAGCGTCACCGGACAGAACGGAGAGTCGCCCGGACGCGCCTGGCAATCGGCGTCCCAGAGAGCGGTCTGGAGAGGGCTCAAACGCCCGCGGCGATAGTCGCGATAACGCGCCGCTTGCTCAAGGAGCTGAGTCCGAGGATAGGGTCCCGTCGGCGCTCCGACGACCGACTCCTGAGCGAGCGGCGCTGGCTTCCAAGCCGGTGCGGCCAGGAGTTCGGTCAGGGAAATCTGATTGGGACCTTCCGCCCAGACGGGAACGACGCAGAGCAGCCCCGCAAAGAGCGCTGAAAAAAGCGAAATCGAAGGCCAAATCGATAAATGGATTCGTCGTGGGGTACTCACCGGAGGACTAGTCTGGGGGAATCCATCGGAGCTGTACACCCATAAACGCTTCCCTTCTCACACGCCACCTTGGCAACGGCCCGTTTCCTATGCTAACTCCGGGTCATTATGGGAAATCGCCTCCGCGCTAAGAAAGCTAAACGTCGTCACGATCGCGCCACCGCCTACAAAAACGGCGAGGCTCCAAGCGATCACTCCACACATAAAGTCGTGCTCGCGCGCAGCCGCAAGGACAAGCTGCGCAAGATGCACCGGATGACCTGATCGCCTCTCGGTCAATCCAAGTTTAAATCAAAAGCGAGCTAGGCCCCGCCTGGCTCGCTCTTTGTTTTGAAGCCCGGAAAAATCATCAGAAAAATCAAAAGCCCCGGCTGCGGAGAACCGCTGCCGGGGCTTTCTTTCGTTCAATCCTGTTGAGAATTTAGTTGAGCAGCTCTTGTAGTTCGCCGCGCTCGTACATCTCGGTCACGATATCGCAGCCGCCGATGAACTTCCCCTTCACGAAAATTTGCGGCACGGTCGGCCACTGGGTGAAGTCTTCGAGCGCGCCCCAAAGTGGGTCGTCGGCCAAGACGTCTACGGAACCGAGATCCTTCACGCCTGCAGCCTTCAAAACCTGAACGGCGCGCGAAGAAAAGCCGCAAGCCGGGAAATCCGGCGTGCCCTTCATGAAGATCACGACTTCGTGAGCTTTAACTTTTTCTTCGACCTTTTGAATCAGTGGGTTCGTCATCGTGGAGTCTCCTTAGAAAATCAGCCGCCGAACTTCTCGTACTGGGCGGGCGTAAATGTTTTCATCGTCAGGGCGTGAACTTCGCCGGAATCGATCTCGGCCTGCACGATCCCCATCACCATCCGGTGCTGCTCGATCATGAGCTTACCTTCAAACGCGGGCGAAACCACGACGACCTGGTAATGGTCTTCGGTTCCGGTCAAATCCATCACCATCGCCTGGGTGCCCGCCGAGAGGGTCTCCAGGCGGCTTTTGAGCTGTTCTGGCTTCATGACGCATCCGTAACACAACTCGCCTTCAGCCCAAAACGAAAGCACTGCCGCAAATGAGGAGAGCCGGGGCCCCCCTGAGGGTCCTCCGGCTCCCCATTCTGGCTCAGCTCCGATTATCGGCTACAGGTGAAGTCAGGGGAATACTCGCCACCAATGCGGATGAAATTCCCGGTTCCCGTTGGCGATTCGCCACGGAAGGCCGTCACTACCGAGCGACCGTCATCGAGCTTGTAGGTCGATTTGAGGACCGGGGGCAGAGACTCGAGGAAGCGAACCTGCTTGTCGGTCACGCCGTAGGCGACCTCTTCGCCAGTCACCGTCTTCAGCGTGATTTTCTGGTCCGCCTCATAGATTTTGAGGAGGGAGCCCGTGTGGGTCACGCAGTTCACGTCGGCTTCCACTTCACCCGCTTCGGGCAAAACGGCCGGGAGCCGGATCGTCGCTTTCGAGTTGTTCGCGCCAGTGATCGTGAGCTTGCCGTTCGCGAAATAATCGCCGGTGATTCCCGCCGTTTTCAGATTGAAGGTCGCCTTACGGGAGAGCAGTGCTTCACAAGGATCATTGGTGATGTGAACGATCTTGGCCGAACACTGAACCGGCATGGACTCCAAACAGTTACCGAGCTCGAGCTTGTATTCATGGGTGCCACAGCCGCCCCCGTGCACGACGGAGACTTCAATGTTCTTGCCGGCGGTGTCGAGC
>JBEIOW010000282.1:0-3895 GCA_040377385.1 Bacteriovoracaceae bacterium
ACTTTTCGGATCGGTTTCGACCGCCGACATCGCCGCTGCCCTCAAGCAAGGCGGCTATCCTTCCATCGAGAAGCGCATGATTCACATCGAGCAGCCGATCAAGGCGCTCGGCGTGCACTCCGTGACGATCAAGCTCGCTCCGGAAGTCAGCGCTCCCCTCAAAGTCTGGGTCGTTAAGGAAGCCTAATCCGCATCGTGTCGCGTCTGTGGTCGATGCCTCAGGCCTGTGCTGAGTCGATTGCCGCGGTCTGACGGAGGCGGAGATCGACTGTGCTTCTCGCGCGGACGATCGGAGCGCCGTGCCTTTCCATGGAGCGTGATTTCGGCGATGGTCCCTTCAGGGGATGCCTCGCCTGAGTCTTCTCCCTGAAACCCAAAAGTGAAGGACACATCGGTGACTGACTCCTTCTTCGGAGATTCTTCTTTTCCACTCGGCGCTTCGCCCGATCCGCGAGATCTCGCGCGTTCGGTCGGCCAATCCATGGGCGGTGCCCGCTCGTTTCCGACGGAGCAGAATGCTTACGTCGCGGGTGGGCGAGTTCCTCCGCACAACTTAGAGGCGGAACGATCTGTCCTCGGAGCGATTCTCAGCAAGCCCGTGATGATGGACACGGTCATCTCGCAAGGGATCGAACCGCGCGACTTCTATCACCTCGCGCACCAGCGCATCTTTGATGTGCTCGTGAATCTCTCCGAGCGCGGCGAGCCGCTCGATCTCGTCACGCTCACGTCCACGCTCCGCGATCGCGGTTGGTTTGAAGCGATCGGCGGCACTTCGATGCTGACGAGCCTCTTTGAGGATCACTTCTCGCCTGCCAACGGCAGCCACTACGCCAAAATCGTTCGCGAGAAGGCGCTCCTGCGCCGGATGATCGAGATCACGGGCGAGATTCAGTCCGAAGCCTTCGAGGGTGTGGAAAACATCGAAGGCTACCTCGACGATGCCGAGCGAAAGGTCTTCTCGGTTTCCGATACGAAGACGAGCAAGGCGCTCACCAGCATGCAGGAGATTCTCGTCGAGAATATGCATCTCATCGAGAGCCTCTCGCAGAAGAACGAGGACGTGACGGGCCTCGCGACGGGCTTCAACGAGTACGACAAGCTCACGAGCGGTCTGCACGGCGGTCAGCTCATCATCGTCGCCGGTCGTCCCGCGATGGGAAAAACCTCGCTCGTTCTTTCCATGGCGCAAAACGCGGCTGTCGGTCGCAAAGCGGTCGTCGCGCTCTTCTCGCTCGAAATGACCAAGGAAGAATTGGGCTTCCGGCTTCTCTCCGGGCTTGCGCGTGTGGATTCGAAGTCGCTCAAGATCGGACGTCTGCGCGACAACGAGTGGCAGCGCCTGGCGAAGGCTTGTGACCAGCTTCAGAAGAGCCGGGTCTTCATCGACGATTCGGGTGATCTCACCGTCATGGACATGCGCGCGCGTTGTCGGCGTTTGTTCGCGATGGAAAAACGCATCGATCTCATCGTGGTCGATTACCTCCAGCTCATGCGGGGCTCGAAGAGCTCCAAGGGTGAAAACTCCCGCGAACGCGAGATCTCCGAGATCAGCCGGAACCTGAAGGCGCTCGCCAAAGAACTCAAAGTCCCAATCATCGCGCTCTCGCAGCTCAACCGGGGTCTCGAAAATCGCCAGGACAAACGTCCGATGCTGTCTGACCTCCGGGAATCCGGCGCCATCGAGCAGGACGCCGACATGGTTTGCTTCGTCTACCGCGACGAAGTCTACAACAAGGAGTCCGAGGACCGCGGCGTGGCCGAGCTCATCGTGGCCAAACACCGCGCCGGCGAGACGGCGACTGTGCGCCTCGCGTGGCTCTCGCAGTACACGTTGTTCGCCAATTTGGATGAGCAGCACGGCGGCGCGCCGGTGGCTTATCCGCGCGCGGACCGCGGGGATATCACGCTCTAAACGCGCCGCCTGCTATTGTTGTTTCGGCTTACTCTTGGAACTGGCAGAGGGCGATGTAATTTTTTCCGTCGACTTTGGTTTGCGTAATCAGCTCGTCTGCCAAATCTTGATTCCCCTTTCCAAGGTAAACAGCTTTTGCGTTAGCGGAGCCGATTTTCAGTTCCGCCTCCAGAAGATGAGTAGCCATGAGGTCGGTGGAAAAGAAGCCACCAGCCTTGATAGTGACATCTACTCCATCCCTGAACTGGACGACTTGAGTCGTAGCTCTTGAGAATTGAATCTGTGACCGAGCAACGTCTACACCGGTCTGATTGAAGACGATGGTTTGCTCTTCGGGGCCAGAAGAGGTCACTAACTGGGTAATTGAGCACGCGATTTTCGATGGAACCGCGGCGTGAGCGGAAATCGAGAAAGAGGCGAGCAATAGGGCCGCAAGTGCAGATTTGAATGAGTTCATAGAGATCCTTAACGGGTTTGGGGTTTATAACGCTGTGTGTTATAGACCCTGCGCAGGATTCTAGCGAGGCAAAAAGGGCCGCGAGTAAACACCTTCTAGTGAGGGTTGAACTCGTCACGTGACGAGTCGACTCTCAGGCCTTGGCGTCGAGTTTAGCTTCAAGGCGGAGGATTTCCGCCTCGAGGGTCGCCACGCGCGACTGGAGCGCGTCGAGGTCTTCTTGCGACGCAAGCCCCACGCGGCGGAGCTGGGTCAGGATGCGTTCGTTGGCGAGGATCTTCCGAGTGCCGGAAGCCGTCTCATTGAAGAAGCTCAGCGCGCGGCCAAGGCCGGCCTTTTCGAGCGTCTGATCGAGACTCGCGAGGAGCGCTTGCGCCTTTTGGCCGGCAGTCTTGGTCGTCGAGTTCGCGCCGCGCTCAGTGGACATATGAGCCTTGCGGAGGCTTCTGCGAAGAGCGCTCCTTCTCGGCCTTGAGTTGTTCGCGGCTGAGGAGGCCGAGGCGGACGACTTGATTTTCGAGTTTTTTCACACGTTCCGCGTAGATCTCGATCCACTTGTCGACGGAAGTCGGTCCCATGGCGGGAGCAGCCTTTTTCTTGGCAGCTTCGACGGGCGCGGTATTGAGCGCCAGCTGATGATCGACCTGCGCCTTGAGCTGCAGGTAATAATCGAGGCGTTTGCGGTGATGCTCGAGATCAAAAAGAACGGCTTGGGACATGATTCAAATCTCCTCGGATGGGTTTCTGAAGAATGTCAGCAAAACGGAAGCTCGCGCGGGGGCGAGGATCAGTTCGGCATTTCGGGGAACAGTTCGGACAGGTTGCTCTCGTTGGCGGAGAGGCGAACCTTACCTGCGGCGATCTCGCGGAGTGAGGTCACGATCACGCGGTTTTTGCTGCGCACGAGCGGCTCGGCGCCTTTGTACAGCTGGCGCGCGCGGCGCGTGGCCAGGTGAACGAGTTCGTACATGTTCTCAACGCGGGAGAGGCAATCTTCAATCGTGACGCGAGCCATTTTCCTCGGACCTCCAAAAATAAGATTCACTGCGGTAAATGCCGCGGATTTCCTAGAAAATCAGTGTGAGGAAAGGATCTATCCGGTTTGGACGGGGCTCGTCAAGCTTGTCTCAGGGGCGGGATCAAGGGTGGGAATAGAGCGAACGGATTTCCGACTGGTAGCGTTCGTGGATCCGATCCCGGACAGCGCGTCGCGTCAAGGTGAGTTCGCCCGTTTCGACCCGGAAGGGGCGGGGGACGAGCAAAAATTTACGGACCCGCTGTTCCGGTAAAAGGGACTGATTGAGCTCTTCAATCCAGAGCTGAATCTCGTTTCGAATCCGCGGGGTCTCGAGAAGAGCACTGAAATCACTGAAAAAAACGGTCTCCGCCTGAGCAAACCGAACGAGGCGATCGGCTCGGCCATGTAGTGGTAATACTCGCCCTCGCTGTAAATCACTTTGCCGAACCCGCCCGCGCGGAAGATTTCGCGCATGGCGTAGTTCTCGTGATGAAAAGCCGAGGTC